>NZ_JACRWH010000002.1:0-131207 GCF_014306155.1 Holdemanella hominis
ATGTTCCAGATGAAGAAGATGTTGAAATAAAAGAATACATCCGTATGATTCATGATTTCAAAAAGGAATTAAAAAGAGTTAAGCAGGAAATCTGCGCATTTGTATTGCGTCATGGCTATCAATATGATGGTAAATCAAAATGGACAATTCGCTATATGAATTGGATCAGAGAATTGGAAATGTCAGAAATTCAAAGAGAAACCTTAAATGAATATATTGCAGAAATGGAAAATTTAAACGATAAAATCAATCGATTCATGAATCGTATTGATGAGATGTATCAAAGTGAAAGATACCATGAAAAGGTATCTAAATTAAGATGTTTTAAGGGTATAGAAACATTTGCAGCCATGACTATACAGGTAGAAACAGCTGATTTTGAACGTTTTCCAAGCGCAAAAGCATATGCATCCTATACTGGACTTACAACAGGAGAACATTCTAGTGGCGATAAAAATAACCGAATTGGTATTACAAAGCAAGGAAATACAGTGATTAGAAAAACACTGGTAGAATGTGCACAATCTTTGGTGAAAGGAAACGTATATGCGAAAAAATCACAAGGGTTAAAAAGTCGTCAAAAAGGAATGGATGTAAATATTATTGCATATGCGGATAAGGCAACAGAACGTTTGAAGAAGAAATACCAAAAATTGATTGAACGAAATGTGCCTAGAAATAAGGCAATAGTCGCTGTAGCTAGAGAGTTAGCATGTTTTATTTGGGGAATGGAAACAGGAAACATCCATTAAAATAAAAAATAAGTGAAAGGAGATGTGAAGAAAGACTTTTAGAAAGACAAAGGATTGATGATATAGAGGAACTTCGTAAATAATGAAACAGGTCTGATTATTTACGATTCACCTCTTAAGGCAATAGTGGTACACGAATCAAATCGCGAGGAGGACTGTACGAAAAAGCTATTGATCCACGATATGAGATTTACAAAACCTGCTCGACGGACCATTAACCTTAGGTACCCAATCCACGAATAACAGAGTGGTTAACTGTCGATAGATTTGTTTAGGAGTTCCTCTATGTCATCAATCTAAAACTGAATATTTTTAGAATATGAGTGTAATTTTGTCTTGACAAAGGTCACTTCATAACAGGTGATGAAAAAGAAGCTGAATCGATTTTAAGGGAAATTAAAAAAAGAATCGGTTAAGATTCTTTCTTCTTGTATTCAGATATAATTAATCCGGATAAAGTAAGTATGGTTCCAAGAACAATACATGGCGTAATCTTTTCATGTAGGATAATTACTGAAAAGATAATTGTGGCAATGGGGTTTAAATATACATATTGATTGGTTCTAACACTTCCTAATATGGAACAAGAATAGTTCCAAATCACAAAACATCCTGCACAAGCTACTACACCTAAGAAAAGTAGATTTAATAGATTGAGTGGGATTAGAATCTCATCCATGGATACATCAAATCCTAATATTGGAAGGCTGATTGTCATAAAGAAAAGTCCCCGCGCAAAGATTCGTTTCGTATTTTGAATGGAAGTATGTCCTAATTCATTGACTTTCTTTAATACAACACTATAAATAGCCCACATGATGGCTGCCACAATGGTAAGAATATCTCCTTTTGGAGATAGGTGCATTTGTTGGCCATTGAAGCTAATGAAGAAGATTCCAATAAAGGCTACAATAAATCCTACCACAAAGTTCATTTTAAAAGGCTCATCCTTAAAACATAAATAGGCAAGTATCGAAGTAAAGAATGGAGCTATCGATATTATGACACCTACATTTGTGGCATATGTATAGACTAGAGCTGTACTTTCTATAAAGTAATATAAGAAAACACCGGTTAATCCACTTAGAATATACCAAATCTCATCTTTTCTATTTTTTAGTTTTAATATTTTAGGACTTAAAATGCATAGCGTTAAAAAACCAATTAAAAAGCGTATAAATAACAGTTCAATGGGTGTGAAACTATCTAAAAGAATCTTACTCGATACAAAGGTAGAACCCCAAATCATAATGCACACAAAAGCTAAAATATGTCCGATCATTGTTTTATTTTTCATGCCAAATAATTATAACAAGAAAGTGAAGGGAAGTGTAAAAAATGAAGAAATTAGATCCTGTTGTCATTATTGTCGATGTGTTATTACTTATTGGATGTGGATGCATGTTCTTATATGGAAAGATGTCTGCTCATTCATTGTTTATTGTTGGTCTTGTTTTGATTGCACTTTTAGTCGTTTATCTTTATGTCACAAACTATAAAGATAATCATTATGGAGGTAAATTCCATCAAGACTTTTAGGCGGTAGAAATACCGCTTTTAATATGCTATATTTAGATTAAAGAAGGTAACTTTATGGGCGGATTGTGCGTATTACTATTAATGATGTTTTGTGTAGGATGGATCTTATGTGTGTTTTTTCTATCGATGTTGATTCCACTATTGATCCTCTATAATGGAATTGTTGGTATTGTATGTTTTATTCTATATTTTGTATTACGCAAGAAATCTGTCTTTACCAAATATACAGAAGGCTATAAACATGTATTATCATCCATACTAAAATATGGATTGATTGTTTATGGAAGTATTTCACTTGTATTTAGTATCATTTTAGCTATTTTAAATTTTTGTTAGGAGAGAATATGACAATATTAGGCGTAGATTTAGGAACAACCAACAGTTTAGCGGTTGTCTATAAAGAAGGAAAACCCGTATTGATTCCTAATGCGTATGGTGAATATGTAACTCCAAGTGCTGTCAGTATTTTGGATGGTAAGATTGTTGTTGGGAAATTGGCCAAGGAAAGACTCATTACGCATCCAGAATGTAGTGCATCTTTGTTTAAGCGAAATATGGGCACAGATGTTACTTATACATTAGATAAGAAAGAGTATGATTCGGCAACACTTTCTTCTTTTATCTTGAAACAATTGATTGAAGATGCGCAAAATTATTTACATGAATCTATCGATGAAGTTGTGATCAGTGTTCCGGCTTATTTTAATGCGCGTCAAAGACAAGATACAAAGCGAATAGGCGAACTTTTAGGAATTAAAGTGGAGCGTTTGATCAATGAACCAAGTGCTGCAGCCATCGCATGCCATATGGACGATGAATATGAAACATTCGTCATGTTTGACTTTGGTGGAGGAACTTTAGATGTTTCGGTTGTCGACTGTTTTGAAAATGTGATTAGCATCAATGCGATTAGCGGAAACAATCATTTGGGTGGTACAGATTTTGATCGAGCTATGGCCGAATACTTTTGTTTCAAAAATGGGTTAAACTATAATATTTTGGATTTATCATTCCAACAAAGTATTTTACGTGCTTGTGAAAAAGCCAAAATTAAGTTGAGTACACAAAGTGTGGCTGAAGTATCTTTAGTTCATTTAAATAAGAATTATAATTGTATATTTGATGAAAATGTATTATTTAATACTACACATTCCTTACTAGAATCTTGTAAAAATGTGATTGGTAAGGCCGTAAAAGACAGTGGTTTTTCAGCTAGTGAGCTTGATAGTTTGATTCTTGTAGGAGGCTCAAGCAAAATGCCGGTACTTCAACATTATTTATCAGACGCTTTAAATATTCCTGTATTAAAAGAAGAAAACATGGATTCTTTAGTTGCGCTTGGACTTGGAAAATACATTGGTATTAAACAAAGGGATGAAAATATTAAAGATGTAGTTGTGACGGATATTTGTCCTTTCTCCTTAAGTACTTCTACTTACAATGAACAAAATCCAGGCTTAGAATTATCAACCGTGCTTATTCCTAAGAATTCAGTTTTACCAACAAGCAAAAAGATGACTTTGCGTACCGTGCATAAAGGGCAAACCAAGGTCAATATTAGTGTGTTTCAAGGGCAGGCTATGTATGCGAAAGAAAATTTATTTTTAGGCCAAGCTTTTATTCATGTTCCTAGAAATATGCATGATTATGAATCGTTCGATTTAATCTATTCGTATGACATTAATTCTATGTTGTATGTAGAAGCCATTGTACATTCTACCCAGGAACATTATATTTTTAGAGTATCAAAAGGCGATGTGTTAGAAAAAGTAGATGCTTCTGTTCGTTTGGATTCCATCAAAGAAGTATCTTTAGCTTTATATCAAAATAATGAAGTGGATGCTCTGCTTGCTCGTATTGAAAGAATCTATCAAGAAGTGGATGAGGAAACACAAGATTATTTAATGCGTCTTCATTCAGAATTCACAAAAGATATGGAAACTTTGATCAACAATATTCAAAAAAGGAAACGTCTTATAAATCAAGTTTCACAAATCTTGAATCAAATCGAAGAAAGTCAAAATGTAGATTCTTTAGATATCTTTAGTCAAGAAGAGGATGAAGAAGGAGAATATTTAGCATGAATGCGTGGGAAATATTAGGAATTGAGCCTACAAAGGATAAAAAAGAAATAAAAAAAGCTTATGCGAGACTTTTAAAACAGTATCATCCTGAAGAGAATCCGGAAGAATTCAAACAAATTCAGGCTGCTTATCAACAGTGTCTACACCCAGATCAAGAAATAGAGTCTGTTTCATTTGAACAAAATAAACAAGATATTCAAACACAATCCATTTTGACTAAAGAGGATACAATCATTCCTCCACCTATTCCTAAAGTAGAAACATTGTTTGTGAAGAATGAAAAGGATATTGTTGTTTATCAGGATATATTGAATTCGATTGAAAAAAGTTTGCCTAAAAAGATTGGGTCTAAAGAGATTGTACAAGTTTTTACAGAACCTAAAATCATGCCGTATTTAGAGGATGAATTGTTCTGTAGAAGATTAGAAGACATCTTTTTATCTCGTAAATTAAAATATATTAAGAATTTTAGAGATCCTATTTATATGTATTTAGGAAAGTATGGTATGTCAAAATTATCAAATGCGATGGATTATTCAAATGTCCCATTATATAAAAGGCCAGCCTTTACAGCTTTTATTGTGGTTAGTGTCATTCTTTTAGAGGTGATATTGGACATTCTTTAACAATCACAAGAAAAAAACAAGAATCTTCATTTGTATATAATGTATGATATGATCAACTCTAAAAGGCTAGAAATAGCCTTTTTATTATGTTAATGTTTACTTATGAAAACATATTTAACTTTAGGAAAATCAATTCCTCATAAATCAAATTATGATGGATCCTTATACAAGTCTTATGTAACTTCATTTTTTTCGTATACCAAATCACATCATACAATCAATGATTTCTATGACGAAGAAGGGAATGTATATATTCCTGAAGTTTATTCATTCTGTGAAAAAAAGTAGATCCAGACACAAATGAATTATTTGTTCGTACTGAATTCGAATTTGAAGATGATGAAGATATGGATGCTTTTCTTCATAAACTCCTCTACTTTAAAGAGCCAGAATGGTTTCATGATTTAACACATGAAGAAATTGTACAATTGAATTGTGTTTTTGAACAATATGAACCTGTTTTAGGATCACTTATCGAAAGAAAAACGGCAAATCAATAGAGCATTCTGGTGATTATGCACTATGTGATGGCACTCCATATGGATGTAAAAGATATACAAAACTAATTGTGGATAATTTACTTAAACAAGTGATTGATTCTTTTTGAGAATTCTAATAAGCTATTATTAAAGGAGAAATTTAAATATGCAATATGGATTTGGAGTAGATATTGGTGGTACTACAATAAAGATTGGATTGTTTTCAGTGGATGGAGACTTGATGGAAAAATGGGAAATTCCAACAAACAAAACAGATAATGGAAAATATATTCTTACTGAAATTGCTGATTTTATTAATCGTACTATTGAAACGAAAGGTATCGAAAAAAGTGATGTGATGGGTGTAGGTTTAGGTGTACCAGGACCAGTAAATAAGAATGGTTTTGTGAGTGTATGTGTGAATTTAGGATGGAATTCATTGAATGTTGAAAAAGAATTTCATCAAATTTCAGGACTTAAAGTTAAAGTAGGTAACGATGCCAATGTGGCAGCTCTTGGTGAAATGTGGCAAGGTGCTGGGAAAGGATATCAAGATGTATTAATGGTTACACTTGGCACTGGTGTTGGTGGCGGTTGTGTTTTAAATGGACAGATTGTTTCCGGAATTCATGGTGCTGGCGGAGAAATCGGACACATGCCTGTAAGGGATGATGAGAAAACTCCATGTAACTGTGGAAATCATGGATGTTTAGAACAATATGTTTCAGCTACTGGAATTGTTACTCAGGCTAAGAAGATGTTAGAGAATGATAAACGTCCTTCTAGTTTACGTGATTATGATTGTTTAGAAGCTAAACACATTTATGACGAGGCTAAAAAAGGGGATGTCATCGCTAACGAATTAGTGGATTCCACTTGTAAAATTCTCGCAAAGGCATTGGCACAAGTCTGTAGTGTGATTGATCCAGAAATCATTGTGATTGGTGGTGGCGTTTCTAAAGCTGGAGATATCCTAACTTCAAGAATCAGTACATTCTTTAAAGAGTATGCATTTCATGCATGTAAAAATACACCAATCGTTTTGGCTAAACTTGAAAATGATGCCGGAATGTATGGTTGTGTAAAATCATTATTTTAATTCTACTAAAAATGCAAGGATTCAGCCTTGCATTTTTTCTATAATAATGGTGAGAATATACGAATAATGCTTAAAAATAAACCTTTCACAATATTCACATGGGTATCTTCTACTTGAATTTTTTTACAATGTTCTAATGTATCAAAAAAGTTTTGTTTCACATCCATGATCTTCTTAGATTTATACAATAAAGTGCCATTTTCAAAGTGTAGGTATAAGGAGCGATAATCTAAGTTGATTGTTCCTACTGTGGCATATGTATCGTCACAAATAAAGACTTTTGAATGTACAAAACCAGGCTCATATTCATGAATTTTAACGCCGCCTTGAATTAATTGTTTATAATATGTAGTTCCCATATCATGTACTATCTGTTTATCGGCAATACCGGGCATGATGATTCTAACATCAACACCTTTTTTAGCGGTATGAATTAATGTATTGATCATTTCTGAATCAATGATGAGGTAGGGGGTCATTATATATACATATTTATTGGCACTATTTAATAAATCCTCATAAACGGATTGTCCCGTCAATTCTTCATCTAACGGAGTCTCTGCATAAGGTGCAATATATCCATCAAACAAAGTTTCATCTACAACATCTTCATTTTTGAAAACAGAATAATCAAAGTCTTCATGACGTAAAGCGTTCCAGTTTGTTAGAAACATTACTAAATAAGACCAAACGGCTTTACCTTTAATACAAATGATATTGTCCATCCAATGACCATGTTTTACTTTCTTATTGATATATTCATCAGCTAAATTCGCGCCACCACTAAAGGCAACTTTACCATCAATAATCAAAATTTTACGATGATCACGATGATTCATAATCGTATTAATGATTGGGGAAATACGATTAAAAGAAACAGCTTTGATTCCTTTTTTCTCTAATTGTTTCGCATAAGAAGCGGGAAGTGTACCTAAAGATCCCATATCATCATACATGATACGTACTTCTACACCTTGTTTTACTTTTTCTTCTAAAATAGAAAGAATCGAATTAAACATAAACCCTTCTTCAATGATGAAATATTCCATAAAAATATAGTTTTCTGCCTTTTTTAGTTCTTCTAACATGACATTAAATCCATTTTCGCAGGGTGCATAATATTCAAAATCCGTATTTCGATAAATAGGGAAGCCCTCTTCATGTAAGAAAGCAAGCTGTGAGACATAGTCTGGATTATCGTTACGAATTTCATCAATAATCGATTCATCTTGTATATAGTTGCTAGATGCCTTTTTTTGTTCTTTAATAATATTGCGGAATGTTTTTCCAAACAACAAACTTAATAACATCAATACATACACAAATGTACCAAAGACAGGAAACAACATAATCAGAATAATCCACATAAGATCTGAAGACAGATGTCTACTTGTACGTACGATATTTAATACGATTAAAATGGATAGAATGTGTAAAACAATTTCAATAAAGACAAAAGACGTTGTTAGCCATTTAAATAGATTACAATATAATACAATTTCACCTAATGCGATGATAACTAAAGGAATAATTCTTCCAAGCCATATTTTTAATTTCATAAATATCCACTCATTTCTAGCATAAAGTAATATACCATTTTCACGAACAATAAAAAAGAGCCAACTATGATTGGGTAGGTCATGCTGGCTCGAAAAAATACATACCGAACAGGCCTAATCAGAAAGGAAAAGAAAAAACCTATCGGCAAAACATAGTATACCACTCGTGTTTTTGATTTAAAAGAAAAAACAATAAAAAATGAAACCCACACTAGGTTTCATAAAACAATTTATAAAAAGAGGAGAGAACTAGTGTATTAGTGTTTTTTTGAGGAGACTAGTTCTCAATCGACTGTTAGATGGAATCACACATGAGATAGTTGGCGTTGATTATGTGTGACGTATTATTATTGTTTGTTGGCTTATAAACATTCATCTAACTGTCGAAATTATACCATGTTTATCTGAAAAATAAATTGACATATGTCATATTTTTGAAAATATTTTCTGAAATATAGACGTTATTCCTTTATATAAGGCAACATCAACTTATTAATTTCTGAAACAGTTTTATTGCGAATTAAAATATCCGTATTCGAAGCTATTGTATATCCATACAATAAAGCAATCATACATTAATCAAGATCTTCACCTGACATCACTTCAAACACTGTTGATGTAACGCTTTGACTAGATAGTTGAAAAAAGAACTTTCAAATACATCTTTATGATCGGCTGTTAGATATCGTATTATACACTTATAGTTCGTGTGGAATTGGTTATGGAAGCGTTTAATGTAAATTTTAGAATCAATTCCTGTGTACTTATTTGTTCAATAGAAACGAATTTACCATCACGCTTAAATGTAAGTCCTGCAGTGTTGCTGATGTAAAAAATTAAATGAATTATATAATTTGTACATTAAACTTGTACTTATTAACAAAGTAAAAGACCAATGCGAAAGAAAGGGTTTAAAAATTGCATTGGTCTATATATGCTAGATAAAATTGAGATGAGTTAAATAAAAAGGTTTCTTTATCTAGCATTGCCTAGTATATCACTATGTATTTGTGTTTGCAAACGATATGATTCTGATGAACTACTACACCTGATACGTTATTATGATGTGGTATTTCTGTGTGGTTTAGCCAAACCAGGCTTATGATTCTATATTTTAAACAAAATGTAACAAATCAATTTGTAGGAAAACGTTTGGGAGTTTGTTACTATGGAAAACATGAATAAACCTAAAAAAAGTATGATTTCAAGCAGAATCCATACTTCTTTAATGCCTATAACAGTTTGGCTTATCCAAGCATTAAAAAGAATAGAAAGATATGCCAAATAATATATATTTATTAGAGCATTTATTATGAGAATTAATATGCTAACATCTTGGAAAAAAGCTACTTAATTTAAAGAAATGTCTCTCCAAAACTAACAACTTCCATTATTGGTCTTTTTTTATGCCTTTTAGCTCGTTTTCCTTAAACTAAGCGTTACTTTTATAAAAATGATTCAGTAAAATAAACACATTTTCCTTAGAACAAAGAGACTTTATGTTTCTTTGTTCTTTTGTGCTTTCACAAACAAATGAAGCAAACTTTGGAAGTTCTTAGTTTCATGAAGTGAAAACAAATCTTTTTCGTAAACGTAACGCTTAGTTTCATGAAAACACTATAAGAACTAATACTATATAAACTTATATAATATAAACTATGTCAAGTTGAATAAATTAACCTATGTCTAATTATATAAGATATACTTATTAAGAAGATAAATATACTTATAAAAGACTATACATATACAAGATATTACTTAATAAGAACTTATTAGTTTGTCTGTTTCAGAAAAAATTTAAAAATTCGAGATATATTATGGACTAACTTCGCATAATATATCTTATGTTATATTTATAGAATTGAAATAAAGCAAATTTTTAAATTGGTCTACTTATTTTAATTTGTTTAAGATGACTTGAAATTCAAAAATATGTTTATATTTAAATTTTAACCCTCATTATGAGTTTTATATCACTATTATTTGAACAAATACATATAGTTATACGTTTTTTGATGTTTCACGAAAAATCATAGAGTCTTATTAATTTCCATAATATCGCATTCTCTGATTTGAATCGAAACGTACAAATGTCCATCTTTTTGATTTTCACGGCAAATCAAAAAGTCCACTAATCACGTGTTCTAACGTAATATAAAGATCCTAATGCGACTTCTATAATAATATATGGGACAGCCATTAAATAAGCGGAATACGGATGTAGATCATCAGCAGCATACTGCATATCATTGATTTTTAGTTTGCCAGATTTGATTTCTTCAATCTTCGTTTTATACATATGAACACGATACGGACAGACTACAGCTAATACAATCATGATTAATAATAAGATGCGTCCTGGTTTTTTAAGGAAACTCATTTGTATCACTCCTAAATTTTTTATTAGTATATCACAAACTAACATGTGAAACACTTCACAAATATTTTTTTAATTCTTCCAAACTATTCAACGCATCACGTCTACCTATGTCATAAATTTCTTGTAGATGACTTGGATCTTTTTCAATCATCGCACACGCAATTGGTTTAGAAGGTCGAATCACAAATATCTGTCCTCCCCTTTCAAGCTTATCGATTTTATCTAATGTTTCATTATATACAATATGTCTATTTTCTAAATCGTGTTGTAGATTTGGATATTCCTTAAATGCCTTCTTTATAAGATTTATATATTTCATTGGCTTTTTTCGATAGGTATGATCTCTTGTCAAAACTACAACTGTCTTCTTTGTTCTTTCCAACATCCAATCCACTGGAATCGAATCTGAGACACCACCATCTAATAATTCATATTCATCTAATTTAACAGGCTTTGAAACAATAGGAATCGATGACGATGCACGAATCCACTCAATATCTAGAGCATCTCCATTTTTAATTTCATGATATACAGGTTTTCCCGTACAAATATCTGTACATACAACGGTAAAACGCAATGGATTCTCTTTAAATACCTTTGTATCAAACGGATCCAATATCGTAGGCACGACCCCATACGCAAACTCTTTATTATAAAGATCTCCCGTTTTAATAAAACTCCTTAATCCTGAATATCTTGGATCTCTACAAAAACGCTTGTTGTAGCGCAAAGCTCTTCCAATCTGTTTAGATTTGATGTTGCAGCCAAAGGCAGCGCCTGCAGAAACTCCAACAACCTGGTTAAAATCAATGTGATTTTCCATAAATACATCGATTACACCACTAGTATACATACCTCGAAAGCCTCCGCCTTCAAGAACTAATCCTTTTTCTTCTAACATATACATCACCACAAAGATTATAAACAAAGTGAACCAAAAAGAAAAGGACTTAATCAAGTCCAATCTTAAATGTGTTTGATTTTCCAAATGCCTTCGAATTCATATGAACCACAAAAGGCTTGGTGCTTTTATCCGTAAAATCAGGTGCTGCCTTTTCAAAATGGAATTCAATTTCTGTATTTACAGTCTGTTTTTTATCCAAGAAATACAATACATACCCAGTTACATCCGCTTTAAAACTTTGTGTTTTAGGCGCCATACCATTCGTTGTAAAATCATGACTTTTGATTTCATCCATATTTGCGAAATCATACTTGTTACTAAGATCGACACCTTCTAAAGTAGCACTCGGCGTTAAATATGGAACAATGATACGAGAATCCGTTTTATTCTTATAAGTAATCTTAATATTTTTTAATACTGTTTCCCCATTCTCATATACATAACTTGCTTTAGATGCATCTACACCAATCTGAAGTGTATCATCCTCAAAGAAAGTATATTTTGTATTCTTTGAATCGTTAACATTTTTATCACTAGCCTTACGAATATCAAAGGCTTTAAAAGGCAAGAACTGTTTCTTGTTGTTAAAAGAAAGACCCAAGTTTTTTTGATCATTGTTTGGAAATCCAATATATCCATAAATATACGTGTTTTGTCCCTTATTGATGATATAAGAAGGCGTAGACTGATATTTATCAATGACACTAATATCTTTTTCGTTGTCATCTGTTACGGTATAAATTAAATTCTTTGTGTCATACGGCTTTTTACCCTTATTTTCAACACTTGCCAAATAATAGTAGTACGTCGAATTATCTGTATCATTTGTGATGGTTAAAACATCCAACAATTGACAAGAAACATTCTTCTTTAATTCCACATTATTTTCTGGTTTAGAACAACCAAATAAAGATAAAGATAAAACACATACACACAGCATATATACTATTTTTTTCATGTTATTCTCCTATGGATTGCAGTTTTTACAAGGCGAATACCCCTGAGCGATTAATACATCTCTAGACTCACTTGACTCCAACTTATTTACATCATTCATCAAACGAACACTTGCACAAGTTGGCTTATGAAACTTATGTGTTTTTACATTTAAAACATAAGTAGAAGTATCCTCTGTAACTTTATATTCCTTTATAATATTGTCATTTGAGCGACTTGAATCGCCCGTTTTATAATCAATTGTGATACCTGGCTGTACGTTATAACAAAATACATTAAACGATACACCTTGTCCTTTATCTTCTACAGAATACGCCTCAATCTGTACACCATCCACAATCAAATTATCACCATCATAAATAGGTGTAACCCGATATAAAACATGATGATTTGTCTTTTCTATGTAGTCAGATACTTCATTTTCAAACGGAAGCATACCCTCTACATTTAAATAGCGCGTACCCGTCATTAAGTTTTTACGATTCGCATTCTCACCCGTTAATTGATATCCAATCAAATGACAACGATTATATAAATACTTCCCATCAATTCCCTTATAACGCACTGTATGCCACCCTGCAGGCTTTACAGAACCAATACTTTCTCGCTTTTTTGTTGGCATTAGATCCTTCGACACATTCGCATACGCAACCTGTGGCCGATCTAAAGAATCTAGATTCGAGTACGATTCAAAACTCTTTGTATTCATATCCTTCGAACTAAATACAGGCTCATTATCATGTATTTCTACATAAGGATTGCCACTATATTCAGGTATCTCATCAATCTCATAAGCCGATATAGGCGTTATCAATGTCGATAGAACAATGAACATGGATATAATAAATTTTCTCATACGATTCCTCACATATTTGACATATATAATGTCAATATAACTTATATACTAAAACCATGAAAGGAGTGAGTGATAAAAAACATAGTACTTCATTATCGTTCGAGTCAAAAAATATAATAAACCCCTTATGTACTATGTTTTTAGATGTCTTATGACATCTTTTTTTTATATCTCTAATTTCTTAAATACAGCCTCACGAGCCATCTTTTCAAACTTATCTTCCAATGGCTTTAAATCACTATATTTAAAATTCGGATTTCTTTTTTGTAGTGCTTTTGAAATCACAAAATCAGCCACCTCAGGATTTTTTGGAAGTAAAGGACCATGCAAATAGGTACCTAGAATCTTTCCATCATAGAATCCTTCATAACCTGCATTAAAGCTGTTACCACAACCCTTCACAACTTTTCCTAAAGGATGCGTTACATTTAATGTTTGACCCCCATGATTTTCAAAACCAACGATACGCGTTTTTAAACCATCTAAATTTGCATCAATCACAACATTTCCAATACAACGACTACCAGCTTTTCCCGTATCCGTATAATAATCATAGAACTGTAAACCAGAAATCTTCTCATTGTTGGCTGCAATATAATATTGACCAAACAATTGATAACCACCACAAATCAAAAGCACAAAGGTCTTTTCATCTATGGCCTTCTTTATATTTTCTTTACGCGATAATAAATCTGGAATTAAACTAATTTGTTCCTTATCTGCACCACCACCTAAGAAAATCAAATCATATTCACTTAAATCTTTTTCTTCACCAATACCACAAGTATCCAGTTCAAAAGGAATACCACGATCTAAACAACGCTTCTTTAGAACCATCATATTTCCCTTATCCCCATAAAGATCCATGATATCATGATACATCCAAACTACTTTCATAGACCCATCTCCTTCTTGATCGCATTACGCGTAGGAAGTAATGCTGTATATGTCGCAATCGAATATGTCGTACGCTTTGTAGCTAATGCGGCTTTTACGGCAATATCCAAAGTATCGACAACACTTAAAGGACCTTTATAACCACCATAATAGATTCTTAAAGCCATATCATTTGCACGAAGACCCGTACAAATAATTTCCTTTGTACTATCCTTCATAATCTTTTCAAAGAAAGTATCATAGATCCAACTAACGTCCGTACCATCCTGCTCACGATCATTCAATACGATCACAATTGTCTTATCCGAATCATCTTTTTCAATGACCTTCATAACTTCATTGGCTCCTGTAGGATTTTTAACCAAGTTTAAAATACAAGTTTGTTCCTTTGATGTGAATGTTTCATTTCTTCCCGCAGGCTGAGGCGCATGACTAAATACAGACTTAACACAATCTTGTGAAATACCATAATTTTTTGCGACATTCAATACAACGGCACAATTGTACATAGAATACATTCCTTCATATGGAGATTTATAATGTATTCCATCACTCGAAAATGTTTCTTTATCCAAATCAATATCTTTTAAACAAATGTCCATTTCCGGCGTTTGAAAATCACACTTTGAACAATGGAATTTACCAATATGTGAATATTGATAATAACTGTATTCAAGTCTTGCCCCACACTTAGGACAAAATTTTCCTTCACTTGCCTCTTTTGTCGTTGTAACCGAATACTTGTTCTCATCCATTCCAAAACAGGAGAATGAAGCGTTTTTCGCTACTAAATTGAGTCGTACGACATTGGGATCATTCGCATTTAAAATCATTCGACCCCTATATGCAGGCAATACCTTTTCAATCGAATCAATCAACTGTTCCATTTCACGAGCACGATCTAATTGATCACGAAAGAAATTATTGACTACAAAATCTGTAACCGGAATAAATGGAAGAATATGTCTTACATTCAATTCATCGCATTCTAGCACAACCGCATTGGCTTTGATTTCACCATTTAGTTTTGCGTGAGTCAACAACGTAGTGACAATCCCTGCCTTCAAGTTATCTCCCTTACGATTGGAAATCACGTTATATCCAGCCTTTTCAAACAAGTCTGTAATCATATTGGCTGTACTCGTCTTTCCATTTGTACCCGTAACCAAAATGACAGGACCATTAAATTTTAATTTCGATAATATATTCGCATCGACTTTACAGCCGATCGACCCAGGCATCGATCCACCCCTACCAATTAGGTGTAGCACCCAGGCACTAAGCTTTGTAGATAATATAGATAAAGTTTTCATAACTACTCCTTTTCCATACTCCCTTATTATACAACAATTGAAGTTGAATTTAAAAATTGAAACACATATAATATTGATGTTAGGAAAAAACTAACTAGAATAGGTGGAACAAATGAACGAATATTACCAATCTCCTCTTTCACAGAGATATGCATCTAAGGAAATGCAGGCATTATTTTCAAACGACAAAAAATTTACGACATGGAGAAGACTTTGGATTGCTCTTGCGGAGTCAGAAAAAGAACTTGGATTAGACATTACCGAAGAACAAATCGAAGAATTGAAAGCACACGCTTTAGATATCAACTACGATGTCGCAAAAGCCAGAGAAAAAGAAGTACGTCATGATGTTATGTCACACGTATATGCGTATGGAGTACAATGTCCAAAAGCTAAGGGAATCATTCACTTAGGAGCTACTAGCTGCTACGTTGGTGATAATACAGATTTAATTATCATGCACGAAGCTTTAGAGCTTGTACAAAAGAAAATCGTCAATGTATTAGAAAAATTAGAAGAATTCGCATTAAAATACAAAAATATGCCATGTCTTGCGTTTACTCACTTCCAGCCAGCTCAGCCAACCACTGTAGGTAAAAGAGCTAGCTTGTGGGCACAAGACTTATATATGGACTACATTGAAATCCAACATTTATTAGACAATAAAAAATTATTAGGATGCAAAGGTACAACAGGTACACAGGCAAGCTTTATGGAATTGTTTGAAGGAGATACAGACAAAGTTAAAGCTTTAGACAAAAAGATTTGTGAAAAATTAGGTTACGACCAATATTTCGCAGTCAGCGGACAAACATATACTCGTAAATATGATACACAAGTATTACAAGTTTTAGTTCAAATTGCACAAAGCGCACACAAATTCAGTAATGATATTCGTTTATTACAACATATGAAAGAAATCGAAGAACCATTTGAAAAATCACAAATCGGTTCAAGCGCAATGGCCTACAAACGTAACCCAATGCGTTCTGAAAGAATGGCAGCACTAGCTAACTACATCATTGCCGATTCCATCAATCCTGCAATTACGGCAAGTACACAATGGTTTGAAAGAACATTGGATGATTCCGCAAACAAACGTATTTCGGTTGCCGAAGCCTTCTTAGCTACGGATGGATTATTAGATCTTTACTTAAATGTAGGTGATGGTTTAGTTGTATATCCAAAAGTTGTAGAAGCTAACTTATTAAAAGAACTACCATTCATGGCTACAGAAAATATTATGATGGACGCTGTTAAAGCCGGTGGAGACCGCCAAGAATTACACGAATTGATTCGTCAACACTCAATGGCAGCCGGTCGTGTAGTTAAAGAAGAAGGTAAACCTAACGATTTGATCGACCGTATTGCACAAGATCCAAAATTTGGAATGACAAAAGAACAAATTCTTTCCATCATGAAACCAGAAAACTTCGTTGGACGTTCTGTTCAACAAACAGAAGAATTCTTCAAAGACTTCATTGATCCAATTCTAGCTAAAGAAAGAGATGCATTAGGAATGCATGCCGCAATTAACGTATAAAAAATGAGAGCTCAAGTTGAGCTCTTTTTTAATACAAATTTGGGATTGGATTCTTTTTATTTTTCTTCATGATCTCTTTATAGTTTGGCATCCAAGTGCAAAGTAAATCATAGAATTCTTTTGAATGATTCAAATGATACAAATGTGCTAATTCATGAAGAATGATCGCATCCACAAATTCTAAAGGCATAAATATAAGATTCACATTGAAACAAATCTTATGTTTACTTGGTGTGCAGCTACCCCACTTACTTTTATAAAAGCCATATTGTAAAGAAATATCCTTTATGTGCAATTGTTCGCAAAAGAATTCAAAACGAAGATCAATATACTTTTGGGCATTCTGCTTCAAAAATAGTTGAATCAACATTGCATCTGGATACAAATATAAATCATAATCTTCAACATAACACTTTCGTTGATCAATATAATGTAATCTATATTCGTTACCCAATAAAGGAATCTTATCATTTTCTTTTGAAACAGTATACTTGCTTAATTGATTCTTGATCCAAGTTTCTTGTTCTTTGACAAAATCATCAATTTCCCTTTTAGAAACATAGAAAGGAGCGCTCACCTGAACGACTCCTTTGATTACACGTATTTTTATTTTTTTACAATTGGACTTTCGATGAAGTACATACTCCATTAGGCAATATCTTCTAAGACTTCAGTCGCAATATCACTTACATACGCATCTACTTTTTCTTGTTGTTCTTTAGAATATGCATCATATTCATTGATATCACGAATCAAATCCAACATAGGAAGTGTTCCATATAATTTTGTACAAGTTGAATTACACAATGCTTCCACATCTTCCTTCTTGTAGAATTCAATTCTTTCACGACAATTTGGACATTCCAAATACGCCATATTTTCGATGATACCAAGAACTTTGACTTCCATTTTCTCACACATGTGACAAGCTTTTTCTACAATCATACTTACCATTGGCTGAGGTGTAGATACCATCACAACACCCTGCACTGGAATGGACTGCATAATTGTTAGAGCAACATCTCCAGTTCCAGGAGGCATATCAATCAATAAGACATCCAAATCACCCCAAACAACATCTGTATAGAATTGTTTAACAACCCCACCAATGACTGGACCACGCCAGATAACTGGATCAGATTCAGATTGTACCAAGAAGTTTAAAGACATAACTTTAATACCTTCTTTTGATTCAATTGGAATCAATTGCTGCTTTTCATTTCCATACGCATGCTGGTTTGTCAAAGCTAAAAGTCTAGGAATACTAGGACCTGTAATATCCGCATCCATAATCCCAACTTTTAAGCCTTTTTTTGCCATGGCCTTTGCCAACATAACTGTAACAGTAGATTTGCCAACACCACCCTTACCAGACATTACAGTGATAATATTTTTTATGTGGTTATCTGGATTCGATTGAATTCCACATGTTTCACTGTTCTTACCACATTTTCCTTGAGAAGGACAACCTTCACATGACATATACTATTCCTCCTTTTGTTTTTCTATTTTTTGAAAACAACGATCATATACACTTGTTAAACGCTGATCTTGAATATGCGTATAAATCTGCGTTGTTTGAATATTTGAATGTCCCAATAACTCCTGCACGATTCTAAGATCCGCATCCCCATCTAAAAGGTGTGTCGCAAACGAATGCCTGAAACTATGCGCTGAGATTTTAGGGTTCAAATTTAATTCATTTACTTTATTTTTGATCATTAAATGCACATATTGCCGAGTACAACGACGGGCTAAACGATTCACAAAAAAATACGAAACATTCTTTACATCCCAAACACTACGAATAGAATCTAAATAGTATTTCATCTGTGAAATACAATACGAAGAAATCGGAATCACACGTTCCTTATCCCCTTTACCTTTGACCTTTAAGATGCCTTCTGACAAATGCACATCATTCAACTTTAACTCACAAAGCTCACTTACACGCAAACCACAAGAATATAATACAACTAATATCGTTTTATTATATTGATCAATCTCATTGTCTTGAAAAGATGAAAAAAATTTCTTAACCTCATCCACCGACAAATAAACAGGCAGATGCTTTGATGATTTCATCCCATGAATTAATAAAGATACATCTTTGACTTCAGGATGCGCAATCGATATCTGCAAATGAAAAGAATGAATACTCGCAATCATACGATTGACACTCGAGGTAATGTGATCTTCGGCATAGACATTCAAAAAGTCTTCGATATCCAAAACAGAAATGTTTTCGCACAACAAAATATTTCTTTTACCTAAGAAATTTAAATACACCTCAATATCATGAAGATACGATTGTTGCGTTTTCTTTGATTTTCTTTGTAGAACATTCAAATATAAGCGGTAATCCTCAAATGCATCTTTTAATTCCATAAAAATATTATAACACAAATCAAATATAAATTGGTTCTAATACCTTCATATCACAATTTGATTCTTTAATTGCTTCAATCAACACCGATTTTACTTGGTTGTCACGATGATCATACGCAAACTGCAAGTTACGAATATTAAAGTGATTCGCATACAAAACCTTATTGATCTCATTTAAACGATTCGGACGATGCACCATATAAAAGCGCCCATAACTCTTCAATAATCGATTCGCATGAAAGACCAATTGTTCCAAAGTCAAATTCTCTTCCATTCTTCCTAAATGGCGAAAATTTAATTGTTCCGGAAGCTGATTGGCATCCATTTTAAAATATGGCGGATTGGAAACAATCACATCAAACAATTCATCTTCATACCTTTGTATTGGCTGATTGACAATTTTTACAGGATGCTTGATAAACATATCCGCATTCTTTTGAGCAACCTTACTAGTCTGTTCTAATATTTCAACACCCACAAGTTCTTTGACATTAAACTGATCAAAATAAACGAGTAAAGCCGCATTATTGGTACCAATATCTAAAATGCGCTCCTGCTTTTTTAAATGCACAAATTTAGCTAAAAGTTTCGTATCCGTATTAAAACGAAAATGCTCTTTATCTTGATATAACTTCAAGTTTTCATCCATAAAATAATCTAAAGTTAAACTCAACTGGCATCCTCCTTCTTCAACAAATCACTCGCCTTTATAAAACATTTACTATCCATTTTTTCATTCAGACGATTCAATATAAAATCCGTATTTTCTTGTGGAGCTTCAAATAGATCAATCTGTTCTACAATCTGTTTGACATCTTTTAAAGACCCAATATGTACACCTATATAGCGATAGCCAATGGGTTCAAAATATTCTTCTAACAATTGCCTGCAAGCCCCAAAAATCATAGGATACGTATTCGCATACTGACTTAGATTCATACTATGACACACATTATGAAACGTTGTATCTCTTAAAGTTAACGTAACAAGTTTTCCTTTTTGGTTTTCTTGCTGCATCTTATGCGTTAGTTCTCGAACGATATTCTCAAGACAACTATTCACTTCATCAATTGAATATAGATCATTGGAATATGTTCTAGAAATCGAAATGCTCTTTTGTGTAGTCGAATAACATAGAGTCGCACTCGAATTCCCTCTTGCCTTTTGAATCAAAGAATAAGATGATTTACCAAATCTATGTATGATCTTTTGTTCATTCTTTTCATCCGCAAAATCACCAATCGTATAAATACCCATTTCATTTAAAATAGGCACGCTCTTTTTACCAATGCCATTCATTTCATGAATCTTTAAAGGCCATAGTTTTGTTGAAAGCTCCGACTTTCTTAAAACCGTGATTCCTTTGGGCTTACGCATGTCACTCGCCATTTTCGCAAGAAAACGATTGGGAGCAACACCAATCGAACAATTTAAATGACACTTTTCATAAACACCATTTTGAATTTCAAACACAAGATCCAAAGGCCTTTTATAACGCTTAATAATATCCGTTACATCCATGTAACACTCATCTATACTCGCCGGTTCAATTTGATGGGTAAATGTCTTTAAATACGCAAAAAACTGAGCTGACATGGAACGATAATAGCCATAATCACCTTGGATCAATACTAAATCTGGACATAGACGCAAAGCCTCATAAACAGGCATCGCACTATGTACACCATATTTTCTTGCTTCATAGTTTGCAGTTGAAATCACGCCTCGTTTTGAAGTGGAGCCTACCGCAACCGGAAACTCTTTTAAATCCGGATTCTTTATTTCTTCACAACTCGCAAAAAAAGCATTTAAATCAATATGTAATATGACTCTAGCCATGAATCTTCACCCATAGATCTTGCATCGATTCTTTCGCTTTTTGACTCGCTTCCCCACTTGTCATTACAGCTAATTCTTGAATCGTTTTGTCTTGATCAAGTTCTTGTACACTTGTGATGGTTTCACTTGCGGATGTCTTTTTATTGACCAAATAATGCGTATTGGCATAGACGGCAACACTTGCCAAGTGGGTAATACATAAAACTTGGTAATTTTTGGATAAAGCCTTCATCTTAGCACCCATAGCTAAGGCAACTTTACCACTCACACCCGTGTCAATTTCATCAAAGATAATCGTTTCAATGCCATTCGAAGCTTGGAACACCACTTTTAATGCCAACATCAATCTTGAAAGTTCTCCTCCAGATGCAGAAGCACTTAAACTTGAGAAATCCTGTCCTGGATTCATAGAAACTAGAAATTCAATGTCATCAATTCCATTGTTTGATGGTTTCTTTTCCATACAAGAAATCATAAAGCGAGCATTTTCTAACATCAAGTCTTTACAATGTTCCATCACTTTTGATTCGAGTTGAGAAAAGACTTCTTTCCTTTTTAATGACAATGCATTTGCCAACTTCATATACAACGTAAACGATTCTTCTTTTTCTTTCTCTAATTTATCAAACACATCCTGACGATGAATAATTCGATCAATCTTATCTGTGATACTCTTTTTAGACTCCATTAAACTCGTATATGAACCACCATATTTACGATATAATTTCTTGATCAAATATTGACGACTTTGCAGACTATCCAAATCTAAAGAATCATTAGAATGTGTATCACGCATATGCTTTAATTCTTCATCCACACTTTGTAAAGAATAATATAAATTTTTGAATGATTCTTCATAGTCATTTAAGATGGGTGATTTTGAAGCTTGTTTATATAAAGTATATAAAGAATCTAACGCTCCGTTTTCTTTATCAATTTCATATAGACAAGACGAAAGATCCTCTGAATTTTTATACCAGCTGGTTGCCTCATGAATCTGATCATTTAATGCATCCAATTCATTTTCTTGAACGTTCGCATTCTCAATTTCATCCAGCTGCGCTGTTAAAAATTCCAATTCGGCATCCGAAAATTCTTCGCTTTTTATAGTTTCTAATTCATGTAAGACATTTGAGTACTTCACATACGCTTCATTTACAGAAGCTTTCAAACCCATAGTCTTCGCATAACTATCCAACAATTCCATTTGAACAGATGTATCCATTAAACGGTACGTATCCATTTGCGAATGTATATCGACCAATAGATTGACGATCTTACGTACAAAAGAGAGTGTCGTAATCTGTTGATTGATGCGTACGGTACTCTTATTATTATTTAAAACAGTACGTGAAATAATCACTTGATCATCAACCTCAAAGCCATTCTCTTCTAAGATCGCATTGACCTTTTCATTCGATGTTAAAACCATCGATAAGATTGCCTTATCTTTTCCATTACGAATCACATTTGATTTAATACGATCTCCGCTCAAATAGCCAATCGCATCAATCAATAATGATTTACCAGCACCTGTCTCCCCGGTAATCACACTCATTCCATTTTTAAAGTCTATGATACAAGATTTGAATAACACATAATCTTTTACTGACAATTGTTCAATCACAAAACCACCTCATGTCTACTTAATATTTTAACTTAAATCCAAAGGAAAATAAACGATTATAATCCATGTGAACACGAAAACAAAAAAATAAGAATATCTTCACATTAAGATATTCTTAAATCTTTGGCATACACCATATATTCCTGATTGCCACTTCTTCCTTCTAGAATACTTGGCATCGCTTCAACACTTCCATAATATTGAAATAAAATAGATTTTACATCTTCAACGATCTTTAAGGCAAGTTTAGAATTCTTTAAAACTCCATGCTTATTCAAAGCAGTAGGACCACACTCAAATTGCGGTTTTACAAGTATGGCAATATGGCGAATGGATAAAACACGTAATATATGTTCCAATATGGTCTTACAAGATATAAAACTAACATCCATACACATAAAATCAATAGCCTCATCAAACCATTCCGGCACAATTTCACGAGCATTGTGCCCTTCCATTTTGATGACACGACAATCTTGATCTAATTCTTTGGCAAGTTGAAGATGTCCTACATCTAAGGCATATACTTTTTTAGCTCCATACCGAAGGCAAACATCTGTAAATCCACCTGTACTCGCTCCAATATCTAATACAACCTGATTTTGAACATTCACATTATACTTATCTAAACAACCCTTTAGCTTAAAGGCACCACGAGATACAAATTCATCTTCTGTATGTGTTACGATAATATCATCTTCATCCCCAACTAAAAAACTAGCCTTTGTGATGACTCTTCCATTGACACTTATTTTACCATCTTTGATCATATCCTGTGCTTTTGCACGAGACGATATCTGATTAAGTAATGCTTTATCTAAACGAATCTTATCCATGTTTTTCTAATTCCTCAAATAAACATTCTGTGCTAATACCTTCTTGAATACGTAAAGATCGAACTGAACCATGACATACATAATGATCATCAATACCTAATACATGAATCTTTTCATCCAATGTATTCATGTATTCTAAAATAGCACTCGATAAGCCACCCATCTTAATATCCGTTTCATAAACTGTAATAGGAAGATTTAATTTTAATAAATCTTTCATCATAACTTCATCGATTGGTTTAAAGAAACGTGCATTGACAACAAGTAAGCCAATCTGATTTTCTCTTGACTTATTGATCACATGATCCACATCTGGTCCATACGTGATCACAATTTGCGTTGGGGTTCCAACCACAAATTTTTCCCAAGTACCAATTGGAATCAATGAGTACGACTTGTTTTTTGCGTATCTTACATTTCCTCTAGGATAACGCACACAAAATGGCTTCTTAGAGGCAAAGGCTGTATAAATCATATTCTGTGCTTCTTTGGCATCTTTAGGCTGAGATAAGACAAGATTTGGTATACTTCTAAGCATCGCTATATCAAAGACACCTTGATGCGTTTCACCATCATCTCCTACTAAACCACAACGATCGATTCCAATCACAACAGGTACATTCATTCTAGCCATATCATGATTCACTTGATCATAAGCTCTTTGAAGGAAAGACGAATAAATACTCACAAAGGGTTTTAGTCCACCTAAAGCCATAGCACAAGCCATTGTCACGGCATGCTGCTCTGCAATTCCACAATCAAAGAATCGATCTGGATAGCGTTTTTGAAATTCTAATAATTTACTACCCTGCGCCATAGCGGGTGTGATTGCGACAATACTTTTATCTTTTTCCGCAAGATCCATAACCGTATTTGAGATCACCTGTGACCAGGAAATTTCATTTGGTGGAAGTAAACTCAAAGATTTTCCCGTTACGACATCAAACGGACTTACTCCATGCCACTTACCAACCTTGTCTTGTTCTGCAAATTTATAGCCTTTTCCTTTTTGCGTTAAAACATGTATGACAATTGGACCATCATGTTCTTTGGTAGCCTGCAAAACTTTGATCAGACTTGCGATATCATGACCATCGACAGGACCCATATAATCTAAGTTAAACTCCTTAAATAATGGGGCATCGATCACTTCATCTTTGATCTTATCACGGAAATGTGACAATGTATTTAATACGTTAGCTCCTAATTTATTGGATTTTAAGTTATTTTTTACATCATGTTTTAAATCGATATATAAGTGAGAAGCACGCATATCTGTAATTCGTTTTTCAACACCACTATAATTTTTTGAAATCGACATATTATTATCGTTAAAGATGATGACCATTTTCTTTTGTTTAGAACCAATATCATTTAAAGCCTCAAGTGCCATACCACCCGTTAATGAGCCATCTCCAATTACGGCAATAACTTGATAATCCTCGTGCATTAAATCACGTGCAATCGCATAGCCTAGGGCAGCAGATAAAGAAGTAGAAGAGTGTCCTGCTTCCCAACAATCATACTTACTTTCACTTCGCTTTTGATATCCGGAAAGCCCACCTTTTTTACGTAATGTCGCAAATTGAATGGACCTGCCTGTTAATATTTTATGTGTGTAACATTGATGTCCTACATCAAAAATCATTTTATCTTTTGGTGAATCAAAGACATAGTGCATCGCAACTGTGACTTCGACGATTCCAAGATTACTTGATAAATGCCCGCCTGTTTTCGAGATCGACTCGATTAAAAAGGTTCGAATATCACTGCACAATTGTGTAAGCTCATCGATTGACATATCTTTGATTTGACTAGGTGACTCAATGTCATACACTTGACTAATCTTTCTCATTTTATAACCCTCGTTAAAAAAACTAGTCCGCTAAAGACTAGTTTTAGCTATTATTAATATACCCCTTTTTTCAAAGAAATTCCATATATTAATATGTACGCTTTAATAAAGTATCCAATACTTTTGACAGTGAAGTCACATCACAGCTCACATATCCCAATTCTTTACGAATTGTTTCATCATAGCTTGCGACCATATCCCTAGCACCTTGAAGTCCTAATAAATATACAGCTGTGACTTTATGATTATCTTCATCGCTTAATGATTTTCCAACAACTTCTTCACTACCCGTAACATCTAAAATATCATCCTGCATCTGGAATTCTAGACCTAAGACAAGACCTATCTTACGGAAGTGTTCCACATCATCGAATTTATTCGCTAAGATACATCCACAAACCAATGGTAATGTTAATAATTTGCTAGTCTTGTAGTGATCAATTTCCTGTAAAAGTGCAAGTGTTGGATTTAGATCATTTTCAGACTGTAAATCTAAAGTTTGTCCATAAATCATGCCATCAATCCCGGAATACCAAGAAAGAGCCTTTACTAAAGCCACTTTTTGTTCAGCACTACATTCACTATCCAATGCAACTTCAAATGCCTTCGTCAATAGTCCATCGCCTGCAAGAATGGCAGTTGCCTCATCATAAGCTTTATGACAACTTGGTTTACCACGACGCAAATCATCATTATCCATGGCTGGAAGATCATCATGAATCAATGAATATGTATGAATCATTTCAATGGCACAAGCACAAGGATAACCAACTCTAGCATCGATTCCATAGCCTTCTAGTACAGAAAACAGCAAAGTAGGACGTACACGCTTACCCCCATTCATCAATGAATAGGCCATCGCATCTTTTGTACGACTATCATCATTTTCATGTACTCGCATCAATAAATAATCTTCAAATTCTTTATTCACCATCATCTTGATTCACCTCCATCAACTGATCCATTTTTGTTTCAAATTTTTTTAATTGTTTTTCGCATTGCGCACTCAATTTCAAGCCTTCCTCAAATAATGACATGGCCTCTTCAAGCTCCAATTCATTATTATTTAACAAAGTCACGATTTCATCCAATCGTTTCATCGCCTCTTGAAATTTCATTTGTTTAGCGGCCATTTTATTCCTCCTTAGTGGATACAACACATGAAGTGATCACACCATCATTTACTCTTGTCACCATTATATCATCACTTGCGACATCTTTGACATTCTTAATAACTTTATCTTCAATCTTTGAGATACTATAACCACGAGAAAGTACCTTTAAAGGTGAATAGGCATCCAATAAAGCACAATTTTTTTGTAAAGAATGTCTAGAATTTTGTAGTAAAACTTGCATATTCGATCTTAATTTTTCAGGCACCATAGAAAGTTTATTTTCTTGTACCTTTACTACATTCATCATACGCAAATGCATCTGTTGCGTATAATTCTTGATGACATTTTTCTTTTGCAGCTCTATCTCTAGTATATGTTCAAATTGTGTATTGTAGCCATCTAGTTTTAATTGTTTTTCTATAATAAAAGATTTTGGGTCCTTCAAATACAGATGATTCTTATACGAATCCAGTTTTAACTTGTTGTGATTTAAAATCATAGACATGTTTTGCCTCAACAATTCTGTATCCTTTAAAATTTGAGTCATCACTTCATATTGATCCAAAGTCACCCATTGTGCAGCTGCTGTAGGGGTAACACTTCGATGATCACAGACAAGATCACATAATGTTGTATCCACTTCATGACCTACACCACTGACAATATATGTATTTAAACTGTAAATCGTCTTTACAAGCTGGACATCATTAAAACAGAACAAATCTTCAAAGCTTCCTCCACCACGAACAATCAATAAGGCATCATGATTATGTGTATCAGCCTCTTTCAAGGATTGAATCAAACTTTTAGGTGCAAAACTACCTTGCACTAAACTAGGATATAAAGTGACCTTCATCATCGGCCAACGTCTTTGAATGGTTGATAATACGTCTTGTAAGGCAGCAGCCTGTGCCCCAGTTACAACACCAATATTTTCAATATAGTCAGGTTTAGTCTTTTTATGACTTTCATCAAAATATCCAGCCCTTAAAAGATCTTGTTTTCTTTTTTCAAATTCAAGATATAAATCACCTAAACCATCTTGTTTCATTTGACGAATCACAAGCTGAAGACTGCCCCTTTGCTCATACACATTAATGCTTCCTGAAACTAAAACGCGCATACCTTCTTCTACATTGAAGTTTAAACGTGATACATAACTTGAAAACATAACACAACTCATTTCTCCACTTTTATCTTTCAAAGAAAAATAATAATGTCCCGATCTGTGTTTTGTCAGGTTGCTGATTTCACCCTGAATCCAGATGCCATCCAGATCCATGGTTTGTGTTAAAACATTTTTAATGCGAGCAATAACACTAGAAATACTTACAACCATTTCATTTCTCATAGCTGGTCAAGAACTCCATTTAATAATTTATAAGAATTATCATCGCAATACTTTTTAGCCAAAGTAATCGCTTCGTTGATTACAACAGCTTTCGGTGTATCGTTTGCCAAGATTTCCTGGAAAGAAATTAAAAGAATGGCTTGTTCTAACATACTTAAACGATCAAAATCCCAGTCATCACGTAATAATTCATTGATTTTTTGTTCAAAAGCTTCTTTGTTTTCAACAGTTCCAATTGTTAAACTATATAAATATCCATCAATGTCATTTGAACCTTTCATTACATCAAATACACATTTACGAATATCCTTTCCTAATAATAAGTGTTGATACACACTTTGCATCGCAACTAGACGTTGTTCATGTCTATTCATCTACATTTCTCCTTCTTTATATGGTACGCGCGCACTTGGAACTACATCACTTGCAGGCCCGGCATGCACATCTTGATCATCAAAAAATATATTGGCGCCAAAACAAGCTAATACATCCGCTTTTTTAGCTCCTTGCATAAAGAATACTTCATCTACGACAATATTCCATGCTCTTAAAGTTTTTATTACACGAACACCCGTATCTTTGTTTCGTGCTGTCACAATCGCTGTTCTTAATACATTTAAATCTTTAGTTTCATTTTGAAGCCAAGATAAACTCTTTAGTAAAGAAGCCATTGGACCTTTTTGTAAGGCAACATCCCGGTTTAAAATCTCATTTTCATTGAATGCTTCTAAACCATGTTCCTGATAGATCTTTTCCGATTCAGCCGAAAATAATACGGCATCCGCATCGAAGGCGATACGAATCTGATTATCAGGAAAACTATATTTAGTATCTCTGGCATAAATCATACCGGCCGCAAAGCCTGCATGAATCGCATTAGATACGTCATTTTCATTACACGATAAGAATAAATCGACACCAAACGCCGATAAATAACGACTGATGTCTTCTCCACCACTCAAAACCATTCGACCAATGTCCATATCATAATACTCAAGTGAGTGAATGATACGCAAAGACGTATCCGCACTGTTTCTTGACATCACAATAACTTCAACAAGTTTTCGATTCGCGAGTTTATTGATGTTTAATAAGTTTTTAACTAACACAAAACCACTACCCGGACTTAACACATCATTTTCGTGAACAATTTGATAGTCACGATATGCGTCTAATCCTTCTTTTTCAAAAACCTCATTTTCTTTTTCTAAGTTAAATAAAGCTCTTGAACTAATACCTACCACAAGATAATTTTCAAAAGATACACTCATAAAATTGAAAAAAGGAAACCTTTGAAAGATTTCCTTAAAAAATAAATCCAGTCACCTGAATTTCAATCGCTTCAGGTTTAAAGTCTGTCATATAAGAAATACTTTCAAAGATCTTGTTTTGTAGATTTAAACAAACATCACTTACATTTGATTTGTGGTTCACTTTTACAGGAATTGATAAAGTCAATTTATTGCCCTCTACACGAGTGACAATTCCTGTCTTAAATGGTTTTGTTCCTTCGGCAATCTGAACATTTTCATCTTCTTCGATCACGTTCTTTGCGATTGTAGAAAAAACTGATTTATTTAAAGAAATAACACCATATTCATTGCCTGGTTCTAGCTCGATATATTCTTTCGCCATATTTTCACCTTCACTTCTCTTTTAGTATACCAAAAAAGTTATTTAAACTCAAAAACTTTCGCATCCCAAAGTGATGCGGTTTTCGCAACATATTGCTTTTCATACAAAATTACATTTTTACAAGTAACAATATCACTCTGCAACTGTTTCTTTAAGGCTTCAAAACCATCAAAACGAATCTCATTCCGCGTCTTTTTCAAGAAGAAAAAGCGTACTTGTCGTTCATAAATATCTTGATCAAAATCAAAGATATGCGCTTCAATAGAAATTTTTGTATTTTCAAAAGTAGGATTATTTCCCACATTGATCATAGCCCCATAAAATGTATCATCCACATATACAAAGCCTGCATAAACACCACTGGAAGGCATTAAATAATCGGGATTTGCCCCAAGATTTGCGGTTGGAAACTTCAAGAGTGTGCTGCCACGTTTAAAGCCATGCTCAATCACACCTTCGATTGAATACATATAGCCTAATAATTCATTGGCTAAATCCATCTTGCCACTTTGAATTAGTGGCTCAATGCGACTGGATGAGATTTTTTCGTTTTTCGAATTTACACTGGCAATCACTGAAACATCAAAATAGTTTTGTGAAGAAATTGTATCAACATTCCCTGTATTTTTTGAAGCATATTTAAAATCAAATCCACAAGTAATATGTGCTACATTCATCTTTTTTAACAGTATATGAAAGGCATCAACATCTAAAGCAGCAAAATCCTTAGAGAAAGTAATGACATACATCACTTCAATACCCATCACGCTTGCCAAGTGAATACGATCTTCTAACGTTGTGATATGACGACATACACAATCTGGAAAAAAGATTTTCCAAGGATCTGGATCAAATGTGATCAAACCACTTTGAATGTTTAACTCTTTGGCTTTGGCAATACAATTCTCAAGCAATGCCTGATGCCCTGTATGTAGGCCATCAAAGAAGCCTATACAACAAGAACTCTTTGGCAAATTTTCTTGTACATGTAAATAATCAATACGAATGACTTCCATTACCATAGACCTCTTTTACTCTTAAAAATTCCTTCACGCTCTTTTTCATAGATTGCGATAGGCTCACCTGCATCTACAATACATACTTCTTGATTTTGATTATCTAAACGAATGCGTTTTCCTTGGTACACATCTTGAATCGGTTGATAGTCAATCTTATCTAAATGATCCAATACATAGATTGAAGGATATAAGACAGGTTCTTGTGTTTCAAGATCTTCTAGTGTTTGAGCCTGATCAATTGTAAAGCGACCAACTTTAGTTCGTCTTAAACTTTTCATACAACCTAGATTATTTGTGTTTAAAGCCAAATCACGACAAATACTACGAACATACGTTCCACTCGAACATGCCACTTTAAAACTGTAGTCACCAAGATCTTCCATCGAATAAATTTCAATATCGCTATAGACTTTAGGAACTTCAAGTCCCTCTCTTTGATAGTCCATTAATTTTTTCCCATTCACTTTTTTATTGGAAGTCTTTGGCACCAATTGATGGTTCTTACCAACAAATTTTTGAAGTTCCTCTGAAAAACAAAAATCCAAATTCATTTCTTTTTCAACTTCCACTTCACCCCAAATATCATCGGTTGATGTACTTTTACCAAATTCGATCTGCCCAACATATTCTTTATCTGTATCACTTAAAAACTGTAATAATTTACACGACTTTCCACAAAGAACAACTAAAACTCCGGTTGCGTTGGGATCTAGTGTACCTGTATGTCCAAATTTTTTTTGTTTATATTTTTTTCGAAGCCAATTCACAACATCATGGCTTGTCATACCATACGGTTTATCAATAATTAAAATTCCATCCATAATTTCACCTTTTATATTTTACTTGTTTTTAAGGGTACTTGCAACTATGCACATCTGGCACTAAAAAGTCAAGACTTGTATTCTAATATGAAGTTCGTTATTATAGAGGTGCCTAAGGACATTAATTTTTCCTACACTCGAGATAAGGGAAATCGGATGTTGAATTGTTGTGTTGAAGACCCGCTACGCGTGGGGATCCTAATGCTATTCACAGATTACCCACCTGTACTTAACAGGGAAAGATCTCATGTTCTTGGGCTTTTTAAATAGGTAAAAAGTATGAACGCAAAAGAAGAATTTATTCAAATATATAAAGAAAATATCCAACGTGAAGGTGCCGATACCTTTCTAGAATTCTTAGAAGGAGTTCACTCTGATTTTTTTACGGCCCCTGCAAGCACACGTTTTCATGGCAACATGGAAGGTGGTCTTTGTGAACACAGTGTACATGTGTATCATTGTTTAAAGGACTATTTATCAAGACAAAGAGTTCAAGATACGTACAATATGCGCTACAGCGATGAAACCATTGCTCTTGTAGCCCTACTTCATGATGTATGTAAGATCAATGTCTATAAAAAAGGTACAAGAAACAAGAAAATCGATGGTGAGTGGCATCAAGTGGATGTTTTTGAATTTGAAGACAATATTCCATTTGGTCATGGTGAAAAAAGTGTCTATATGATTCAGCCATTCATGCGTATAACTCGTGAAGAAGCGTTTGCGATTCGTTATCATATGGGATTTTCTGGATGCGACCCAGTCAATAATGTGGGTAAAGCTTTTGAATTATTCCCGCTTGCCTTTGCGCTAAGTACTGCCGATATGGAGGCTACATATTTTTTAGATAAGCAAGTCTAGATGACTTGTTTTTTTTATACAAAAAGACAGGAAAAAATTCCTGTCTTACTTTGTTTCAATACCCAATTCTTTTAATTGTGCTGGATCTACAGGACTTGGTGCCTGTGCCATTAAATCCGATGCACTTGCTGTTTTAGGGAATGCGACGACATCACGAATGTTGTCTGTACCAGCTAAAATCATAGTTAAACGTTCTAGACCAATACCTACACCTCCATGAGGTGGAGTTCCATATTGGAATGCATCCATAAACCAGCTGAATTTTTCATGTGCTTCTTCTAAAGTCATACCGATAGCTTCAAATACTTTTTCTTGAAGCTTTTGATCATGAATACGAATGGATCCTGATAATAATTCATAGCCGTTTAACACTAAGTCATAAGCTCTAGAATAACAATGTGCTGGATCACTCAACAATTTATCGACATCTTCTAAGTTAGGTGATGTGAATGGGTGATGAGCCGCTACATAACGGTTTTCATTTTCATCATATTCAAACATTGGGAAATCAGTAACCCATAAGAATTCATAGGCATCTTTGTTGATCAAATCTAAATCATGACCTAATTTCACACGCAATGCACCAAGTGAGGATTGAGCCACTTTCTTCTTATCCGCTACGAAGAATACAATATCATTTTCTTCGATATTCAACATTGTACGCAATGCTTCTTTTTCGGCATCGGATAAAACTTTTGTGACACTTCCCGCAAAGCCTTCCGCTGTTAATTTTAAGTTGGCAAGTGCTTTTGCACCATATACTTTTACATAATCTTGTAGTTTATCCAATTGTTTTCTTGAGAACTTGTCCGCCCCATTTTTAACATTCATAGCCTGGATGATGCCACCTTCATTTAAGCAATTTTCGAATACTTTAAATTCAGTGTTTGCGAATACTTCACTGACATTATATAAAGGCATGTCAAAACGTAAATCTGGTTTATCTGAACCATATCTTTCCATACAAGTATCATATGGAATACGTTTAAATTCTGGTAGTTCAATACCTTTGATATCTTTGAAGATTTCTTTCATCAAACCTTCTGTCATTGACCAAATGTCTTCTTCGTCCACAAAACTCATTTCAATATCGATCTGTGAGAATTCAGGTTGACGGTCTGCTCTTAAATCTTCATCTCTAAAACAACGAGCAATTTGGAAGTAGCGATCCATTCCCCCGACCATCAATAACTGTTTGTATAGCTGTGGCGATTGTGGAAGTGCATAGAATTCCCCTTTACTAATACGACTAGGCACTAAATAGTCACGTGCACCTTCTGGAGTCGAACGACATAAAATAGGTGTTTCCACTTCTGTAAAGCCATATTTAGCTAAGTAGTTACGAACTAATAAAGTTATACGGTTTCTTAAGATTAGATTCTTTTGAAGAACTGGTCTTCTTAAATCTAAATAACGATATTTTAAACGAGTATCCTCTAAAGCATCTGTTTCATCCGCAATGATAATTGGTGTGGTGATAGCTGTATTAACAATTTTTACTTCACGAACTACAACTTCAATTTCCCCCGTTTCAAGCTTAGGGTTTTTGTCTTTTCTTTCAACAACCGTTCCTTTTACTTGTAGTACATATTCATTACGTACATCACTGATTTGTGTTGCTATATCTTCATTGAATACAAGTTGTGTAATACCATAACGATCTCTTAAATCGATAAAGACCAAAGCTCCAAAATTACGGCGTTTCGCAACCCAGCCACATAAAGTGACTTCTGAATTTACATCTTGAAGACGCAATTCTCCATTGTTATGAGTTCTATACATTTCTATTCTCCTTCATGTTCGTGATGATGATTTTCTTCTACTAATAAAGAATCAACATATGGAATCAATTCTTCAACACTAATAGTTTCTTGTTCTTTATGTGCAATATTTTTAACTGTGACTTTCTTTTCTTCTAATTCCGATTTACCAATCAAAATCGCAAGTTTAGCCTTGGCGCGATCCACAGCCTTAAATTGTGCCTTAAAGCTTCTTTCCATCATATCCATATCGCAACGATATCCATATGCTCTAAGCTCAGTCAACACTTCAAAAGCATAGGTTCTAGCTTCTTTATCAAGGCACATTACGTAAGCATCTAATGCCGGTTTTTGTTCCAATTCAATACCTTCAGCTTCTAAGGCAATCAATAGACGTTCCATACCTAGAGCCCATCCAATACCACTCATGCCTTCGGGTCCACCAAAATATGAAATCAATCCATCATAACGTCCACCTGCTAAAACTGTGGATTGTGCACCCATTTCTGAATTCATAGATACAATCTCAAATACTGTATGAGTATAGTAATCCAATCCACGAACCAACTTGTCATCTACTTCATATGGAATTTCTAATTTATCTAATAATTCGCATACTGTATTGAAGTATTCTTGACTGGTTTCATTTAAATAGTCTGACATCTTAGGTGCATTCTTCATGCATTCATGATCATGATCTACTTTACAGTCTAAAATACGTAATGGATTTTGTTCATAACGACGTTTACAATCTCCACACAACTCATCTACATAAGGAGCAAAATATTCTTTTAATGCACTACGATAGTTTGCACGAGACTCATCATCACCTAATGTATTTAGACATACTTTAATATCATTTAATCCTAGTGATTTAAGAATTGAGAATGCAAGTACGATTGTTTCTACATCGACATAAGGACTTTTAACACCTAAAGCCTCTACACCAAACTGGTTAAAAATACGCATTCTCCCTTTTTGAGGACGTTCATGTCTTGACATAGGTCCCATATAATAGAATTTTGCGGGTAGATCAGGATTTGCGAACATTTTATTTTCAACAAAACTACGAACAACACCTGCAGTTCCTTCTGGACGAAGTGTTAATGATGTTTTTGAGTTTTCAAGTTTAAAAGTATACATTTCTTTGTTTACCATGTCACTTGAATCATTTTCTCTTTTGAAGACTTCTGTATGTTCAAAAATAGGTGTACGAATTTCATCATAATTGTACATGTAACAGAAACTTCTTAATGTTTGTTCAAGAGCTTGCCATTTATAGGATTCATTTCCAAATACATCCTGACAACCTCTAGGAATTTGATATGCCATGCGTTTTCCTCCTTTAAATAAACAAAAAAACGCCCTGATATAAGGACGTTTTAAACGCGGTACCACCTTATTTTATACGTAAAGTATACACCTCAAGTCTTAACGCGACGAACGGTTGGTTTTTGTCCAACTCCTCCAAAGTGTCCCAATAAGTATTCTACGAAAATTTTCACCAACCATTTTCTCTCTACAGTATATCCTTATTTTCTTCTTTTTCTTAGGATTAATTATTCAGCTTCATCTAGGTTTGAAACATTGTGATATACATTTTGTACATCATCAACTTCATCTAGTAAAGTAACTAAACGTTTAAATAAAGTTAAATCTTCACCGTGAAGTTCAACTTCTTCATTTGGAATCATCTTATCTTCTAAGACTTCAAATTTAACATCAGGAATCAATTTTTCAACAACAACTTTTGCGTCATCCAATTGTGTTGGATCCACCGTAATTGTCATATATCCTTCTTCGATTTCAATGTCATTTAATTCGATTTCTGCTTCTAATAAAGCATCCATCATAGCTTCTTCATTATCATATTGAATAACGATTACACCTAAGTGTTCATATCCAAATGATACAGATCCACCAACACCTAATTTAGAGTGCGATTTATTAAAACAAGCTCTTAAGTTTGCGATTGTACGGTTTGCATTATCTGTCAAACAATCAATGATGATTGTAGATCCAGCACCCTGTCCAAATCCTTCATAACGAGCACTTGAATAACTTTCATCTGCACTACTTTTCGCTTTTTCGATAGCACGCTTGATTACGTCTGCAGGCACGTTGTTTGCCTTTGCACGATCAATCGCCTTCTTTAAAGTTTGGTTCATATCTGGATTAGGGTCACCGTTCTTTGCAGCAACTAAAATCTCTTTAGAATATCTTGAATAAATTTTTGCCTTCGCATTGGCTGTCTTCTGCATTGCTGCAGCACGAACCTCAAAATGTCTTCCCATAGATTTATCACCTTTCAATTTATTTTTTACAGTTAATTATTATAACAGTCAAAGTCAAATTATTCAACCTTGGCATAACGTTCAATAATTTTTTGAACCAATGGATTTCGAACTACATCACTATTTTCCAAATGAATAATTGAAATACCATCAATATGATCCAAGATTGTACAAGCCTGCATCAAACCTGAATCCTTTTTCTTGATCAAATCAATCTGTGTAACATCTCCCGTTACAACCATTTTACAATTTTTACCCATACGCGTTAAAAACATCTTCATCTGCGCACACGTCGCATTCTGTGCTTCATCCAAAATCACAACGGCATCATTTAAAGTACGTCCACGCATAAACGCTAAAGGCGCAATTTCAATGACTTGTTTCTCCACATATTTTTCAACTGTTTCTAAGCCAAGCATCTCATTTAATGCATCATATAAAGGCCTTAAATAAGGATCTACTTTTTCCTTCATATCGCCAGGTAAAAAACCAAGAGATTCCCCTGCCTCAACAGCTGGACGCGTAAGAATGATTTTTTCGACCCGTTCACTCTTTAACATACTCACCGCATAAGCTACTGCAAGATATGTTTTACCGGTACCAGCAACACCTGTCGCAAAAACAATTTCATTATGACGCATCGCATCACATAAAATAGCTTGTCCAATTGTTTTTGGATAAATCATTTTACCTGTTTTCGTCTTGCATACAGCCTGTAGCTGATGAGCCTTAAAATCTTTTAAACGATTTTTAAAAGCCAAAGAACAAATATAGCTTACATCTTGTGAATTTAAACGATGCTGCGTATCAATAATTGAAAAACAAGCCGCAATGACTTCTTCTACTAAATGTGTATCTAAAGTCTCGTTTACTTCCACTTTGATTTTCTGGTCACGAATCATACATACAGATTTAAAGCATTTACTCAACATATCCAAGTTGGAATCTTGAAATCCTGCAAAAATCTGAATCTCTTCAAATGTTCTGTCGGAACAATCAAATTCAAAAAAAGCCACAAATCTCCTCCTCAAGAAAAAAATCTGCATTAAAAATGCAGATTATTTACCTCTACGTGCTTTACGTGCAGCTTCAGATTTTAACTTTCTGCGTACACCTGGTTTTACGTAAAATTCTCTTTTGCGCGCCTCAGCAAGGGTGCCATTACGAGAAACCTGACGTTTAAATCTTCTTAAAGCGTCATCAAGTCCTTCGTTTTCTTTAAGAACTACTTTTGGCATATTCACAAACCTCCCTTCCCAAGATTAGCAAAAACATTATATCAAAGATTTCATATAATGCAAGCACAATTTGATTTTTTAAGCTAAACTTGCCTTAATACACTCTTTAGCCGCTACATTGTCGCCAACCCAAGGGGCTCTTCCATTTTCACGATAGATAAAGCTTTCATCACCCTTACCAAGAAGCAATACCGTATCTCCTTCTTGGGCTGAGCTGATTGCCTGATGAATGGCTTCATAGCGATCTTGTACAAACACATGTGGTGTATCTTGAATGCCTGACTTGATTTGTTCGGCAATTTCTTTAGGATCTTCATCACGAGGATCGTCTTCTGTCACTATGATATAGTCACAATATTTATCGGCAAGTTCACCAAAGACTTTACGCTTGTGTACATCACGTTTACCAGCTGATCCAAATACCGCAATCAAACGATGACCTGGCATTGTGACACTGCGTCCAAACTGCATCATTTTTTCCATACCATCGGGTGTATGTGCAAAATCAACGATTACGTTGTATGGCTGACCACAATCAATACGTTCCATACGACCTTCAACTTGGGCAATATGCGCACATTTTTCAATAATTCTTTCTAAATCATAGCCTGTTTCATTGAGCGCTGCAATGGCAGCTAATAAGTTATAAACATTAAAGTTACCCACTAAATTTGTCTTAACCGGATACATATGACCTGAATATACCAAGTCAAATTGCGTACCTTGTGAACTCATCTTAATATTAATAGCACGATAATCTGCTTCACTATTTATCGCATAAGAAATAACACGTGCTTTTGAACAATCCTTTAAAGCTCCATATTTTTCATCATCCTTGTTAATTACGGATACGCCATCTTCTTTGACTAAGTTTTTAAACAACAAAGACTTCGCTTCAAAATAATTTTCCATTGTGCCATGGAAATCCAAATGATCATATGTAAGGTTTGTGAAAATCGCACAATCAAAAGAAATACCATCGACACGATGTTGAGCCAAACCATGACTCGATACTTCTAAAGCACAAGCCTTCATTCCACAGCGAACCATGTCTGCCAATTTAGACTGCAAGAACAATGCGTCTGGCGTAGTCAAATTTGGTTGCAACTCAATATCACCATATTTAATCGCAATCGTACCAATATAGCCACATGGCGTTTTGTCGTTGATAATATCACGAATGATATTTGTGATTGTTGATTTTCCATTTGTGCCCGTTACACCATACATCTTCATTTTATCACTTGGACGAGCATAGAAAATACGAGCCACTTTATTCATGGCATCATTGACATCTTCTACACGAATATATATAGCACCAGGTGCCATATTCAATAATTCTTTTGAATGTACAATACAAACAGCTCCATTTTTTATTGCAGAATCAATAAAATCATGGCCATCATTTGTAAGTCCTGGTAAACAGAAGTAAATATTTCCCGGACGAACGGTTCTTGAATCAAAACTTAAACCCGTAATATTGACTGTCGGTGCATTTTTAAATAGTTTGCTTAATCGCATACATCATCCTTCTTTCCATAGTACGTACCATCTTCAATACGATCCCATTCGATAGTGATTCTACCACTTAATGGTGTATCACTCAATATCTTACAAGAATGATATTGGCTTGTATAACCAGTATAATAGCCATCTTGTTTTCTTTCAATCAAGACTTGTACAGGATTAAAACGCTTCATGTCACGTTCTCTGCAAGCATTCGAAAGTTCAAGTAAACGAGCCACTCTAGCTTTTGTGACATTTCCATTGATTTCACCCTTTAAAGTACTAGCCTTAGTACCATTACGCTTACTATAAGGGAAAACATGGAAGAAGCTTAATTCTAGATCCGCTAGATTTTCATATGTCGTTTCAAATTCTTCATCACTTTCCTGGACAAAGCCTGCAATTACATCCGTTGAAATTGAAATATTCGGAATACAAGAACGAATATAGTTGATTTTTTCTTTAAATTGCTCAATTGTATATGGACGATTCATACGTTTTAACGTTTCATTACATGCCGATTGTACCGGAATATGCAAATGATGACACATACGAGGATTCTCTTTCATTAACGCAATCAATGCATCGCTGACTTCCGTAATTTCTATACTTGAAATACGATAATACACAGAATCTGGAGTATTTTCTAATAAGGCTTTCATTAATTTAGCTAAATCGTATTCTCCATCATCATAACGCCCCGTATGAATACCAGTTAACACAATTTCTGTATGTCCTTTATCACATAAATCTTTAGCAATTTGAATCACCTGTTCATGATTTAAACTACGCTCTCTACCACGCGCAAAAGGAATCGCACAATAGGAACAGAATTGATTACATCCATCTTGTACTTTTAAGAAAGCTCTATGCATCGATTCAAAACAATGTACGGGCATAGCTTCAAAATCTTTAAATTGCGTAACCTCATTGACAACGTCAATTTTTTCATGATCCTTCAATGCTTTTTGGATTAAATTCACCAATTCATTTTTTTGTTTAGCACCAATCACAAGATCAGCATCCAAAGCCTTTCTTTCATCTTCACTTGCGAACTGCACAAAACATCCCACAACAACACATAATGCATCTGGATTCATTCGTTTGACATAATGAATCTTTTGACGTGATTTGCTGGCGGCTGTGTTTGTGACAGTACACGTATTGATGATACAAATATCACACGCTTGATCCGGTGATACTTGTTCATATCCTAATTCTTCTAATTGAGCTGCATAGTATTGTGACTCATACGTATTTACTTTACAGCCTAGTGTAATAATTGAAAATTTCATTTTCCCCTTATCCTTCCACATGATTTTGGTATTCAATAGCTGTCAACACATAACAAGCAGCCGTTTCTGCACGTAAGATGTTTTTACCTAGAGAACAATTGTCAAAACCAAATTCATTTAATACTTGAATTTCACTCTCTTCAAATCCACCCTCAGGCCCAATACATACAGTAATGGATTGTGGATTGTCTTTTAAATAATGGGCCATATGTTTTGAAGGATCATTTTCCTTTTCATAGGCCACTAAATTACATTCACTCTTATAATTTGATAGATCCTTTAACGCAATCACAGGCTCTAATTCCACTAACGTATTTCGATTGCACTGTTTTGTAGCTGCAAGTAAGATTTCATTCCAACGAATGAGTTTCTTTTCAGCTTTTTTTTCATCCAGTTTTACCACTGTATTCTTCGATACAAAAGGAACGATTTTATGAACTCCAAGTTCACAAGCTTTTTGAAGCATCCATTCGAACTTATCTTGTTTGATCAAAGCACAACATAAGGTGATCGATTGATTTTCTTCAAAGACATCCACCATGGAATCAATCACTAAATTAGGCTTATTTTCAACATGTCCAAAGAATACCCCTGAATTTTTAGTAACAATACGAATCTTTTCTTTTGATGTCGTACGAAGTACATCAAAGATGTGGTGCGCTTGTTTAACATCTAAACAAATTACATCCTGTACCGAAACATTTTGATCTAAATAAACTTGTTTCATTATTTTTGTTCGCCTTCCATACTTAAGCGATTCAATTGTTTGATTTCATATGGTTTTAGACGACGATATTCTCCGGCTCTTAAATCCTTTACGTCTAAGAACGCAAACTTCACTCTGTGCAAACGACGCACTTCATGGCCTAATGCCAACATCATATTTTTAACCTGATGATTTTTTCCTTCTGAAATCGTTAATTCGAATTGGGTACGATTACGAGTTAAATCTTTTTGAAGCACAAATACTTTTGCTGGTTGATACTTTTCTGTCTTAGTTTTTAATCCTCTTCGTAATTGTTTGATGTCATCATCACTTAAGATACCTTGAAGATTAACAACATATGTCTTTTCTAAGTGATATCGAGGATGAATCATATGGTTACAGAATTGGCCATCATTTGTAAGTAATAAAACACCACTCGTATCATAATCCAAACGTCCTACAGAGAAGATTCTTTGGTTTTGTGGCATGTAATCCAATACGGTTTTTCTGCCCTTGTCATCACTACTTGTGCATAGGCAACCTTTTGGTTTATTCATGATATAGTATACTTTTTCTTCTTTCGAAATCATATTTCCATTGACTTCTATACTATCCTGATTGGATACTTTTGTACCTAAAACGTCACATACTTTTCCATTGACTTTAACTTTACCATCTAAAATCAATTCTTCGGCTTTTCTTCTTGAACAAATACCTGCTTGGGCAATTACTTTTTGTAGTCTTTCCATTATCTATTCTCCTTCAAATAATTCTTCACTATTGTTTCTAGTTTGAGGTAGTTCCGGCAATTCTTTTAGATCTTCCAATTGAAAAGCATCCAAGAATTCATCGGTTACACGATATAATAAGGGCTTACCAATCGCATCTAAACGATCTTTCGCTTCAATCAAGCCACGAGCCACTAATTTCTTTAACATCATTTCACAATTTACACCACGAATCTCTTCAATTTCAACACGCGTAATCGGTTGTTTATAAGCTATAATAGCTAAAGTTTCCATGGCAGCCTGCGAAAGAGTGGGTTGTTTATATTCTTCAAATAATTGTTTGCCATAAGGATATACAAATTCTTTTGTGACAAACTTAAAACGATTCGCATATTCTACAAGTTCAATACCTTTTGAAGAACTCGAATATTCTTTTTTTAACGCATCCAACAAAACACGTATATCATCCATTTCTAAATTTTGTAGACCATGCATCATCTGATCCATAGTCAAGCCTTCTTCTCCACTTAAGAATAAAAGACCTTCTAATATTGCTTTCGCATTATCCATTCTATAAATCCTCTCTTGCGACCCAAATCATCTGCGTCTCATCAATGGAATACGTCATCCATTTTTCATGTATTAAATCTAATATCGATAAAAAAGTCACAATCACCATATGTAAGCTTGTACAATCTGCACATAGATCTTGAAATGAAATAGACCCCTCAAGATGTTTCATTCTCTCTTTGATTTGTACAGCTCTTTCTTCGATTGATAATTCTTTGATTGTGATCTTTGTTTCATACGGTTGTAAAAGCTCCATACGCACAATACAATGGCGCATTGCCTTCATTAAATCATAAGGTGATTGTGTTTCTAAAGTATCACTTTCAACAGGTACTTTCCATTCTTCCACTAAACTAGAAACGGGACGCGAAAAATGCAGTTGTCTTTGTTCGTAATCTTCCTTTAAGGCAAGACTTACTTCTTTATATCTTTGATATTCCAATAATCTTGCGACCAGTTGATCACGCTGATCTTCTTCATATTCTTCTTCTACCTCAACCGTTTCTCTTGGCAGAAGTTTCTTTGACTTATATGCGATTAGACTTGCCAACTCTGACAAATATTCGCTAGCTACTTCTAGATGCATATTTTGCATGGCATGAATATAATCAATATATTGTGTTGCCAAAACATTCATATCTAAGTCAAACAGATCCAATTTATTTTCTTTGATCAAATGCAGCATCAGATCCAAAGGACCTTCGAACTGATCTAACGTTATTAAAAAATCCATACTATCACCCATATTAGCCATTATAACAAATTTTAAAAAGCTTTTCATCTCTAACGAGTAATGTTAGAATAATTGGGCAGGAGGTATTTCATGCGTAGAGCCATTCTCTTTTTAGTTTTTGCGTTGTTTTTAGCGATGGTCATTCAGCCAAATTTAAATAAACAAATTAAAGAAAAATCAAAAATCGATGTTCCTGAACAAACCAATTCGACAATTATTACCAATGATACAGTTGACAATTCGCGCTGCAAATCGAAAGCTGTCATCTGTATTGATGCAAGTCATGGAGGTAGTGATGCAGGATATACAAGTGATGGACAGACGAGTGAAAAAGATCTAAACCTGATTATTGCCAAGAAGATTGGAGACAGCCTAGCTTCGGTAGGATATAACGTCGTGTATACAAGAAGTGATGACTCTTCTCTTTCAACAGAAGATCGTATTACTTCAATCAATTCGCAAAAGGCAAAGTATTTGATTTCCATTCAAATGAATTCAAGTTCGGATTCTCTATCCAAAGGCTACTCCATTTTTACGCAGCCTAACGATAATATGATTCAGCTTGCCAAAAAACTTGCCCAAACCATGAATTCCATCAACCTATCGCAATTTGAAGGTATTGATTCGGATCATTATGAAAACTTCCCTATCTTATATGATAGTCAAATTCCTTCGATTCTATTAGAACTTGGATATTTAAGCAATAGTGAAGACTACACAAAATTAACGGATGAAACTTTCCAACAAAAGATTGCGAATGCGATCACAGAAAGCTTTTTAGATCAAATCAACTAACACTCTTCGGAGTGTTTTTTTGTGCTATAATTAAAAGAAAAAGAGGTAATTTATGGAAGAAAAATTAATATATAAAGGAATTATTTTTGATTTGGTCCAAAAAGATGTTGAAATCAAGAATAAAACCTATAAAAGAGACATCATCCGTCATCCAGGTGGTGTAGGTGTGATTTGTATCGTTGATGGTAAGATCTTGCTTGTAAGGCAAGAGCGTCCAGCTATTGGTAAAGAAACATTAGAAATTCCGGCAGGTAAACTCGAATATGGTGAAAATCCAATGGAATGTGGTCTTCGTGAATTAAATGAAGAAACGGGTATGGCTTGTGATAAGCTAGAATTATTATTAAGTTTTGTATCCACTCCAGGCTTTTGCGATGAAAGAATCTGGATTTATAAAGCGATCAATCCAAAAAAAGCGGATATAAAACTTAGCTTAGATGAAGATGAAGAAATTGATACTTTGTGGCTAGATTTAGAAACTGCCTTTGAGTATACAAGAAACGGAAAGATTGATGACGGGAAGACTGTGATTGCGATCAGTCAAATGATGGCAGAAAGGAATTAAGATTATGAATTTTGTGGTGATTTCACCAAACTATCCAGAAAGCTACTGGATGTTTTGCAGGGGTTTAAAAGAAAATGGAGCTAAAGTTTTAGCCATTGTTGATACACCCTACAATCAATTGAAACAAGAATTAAAAGAATATTGTGACGAGATCTATGTCGTAAAAAGTTTCCATGATTATGATGAAATGGTCAAAGCTTGTGGTTATTTTACATTTAAGTATGGAAAGATTGACTGGATTGAATCCAATAATGAGGCTTGGTTGGATTTAGATGCACGTCTTCGTGATGATTTCAATGTGAAAACAGGTTTTTCTCTAGAAAGAATTGAAGAACTTCAATCTAAGTCACAAATGAAAAAATATTATAAAGAAGCTAATGTTCCAGTGGCAGATTATAGAGTACTACATACACTTAAAGATGGCTTAGATTTTGCCAAACAAGTAGGCTATCCATTAGTCATGAAACCCGATCATGGTGTAGGTGCAAGCATGACTTACAAGATCATGAATGCTGAACAATTAGAATCCGTATATATGCAGACAAAGGATCATGTGATGATTCTAGAACAATATATCGATGGAGATGTCTTTACCTTAGATGGTATTTGTGATGAAAACGGGGATATTCGCTATTTAAATAGTTTAGAATATGTCGGTAATTGTATGGATTCTGTGCTTTACCAACAAAGTATTGGTTGTTATACAACTTTTGAGATCAGTGATGAATATCGTGACATTGTACAAAGAACAATCCATGCGTTTAAAATCAAGAATCGCTTCTTCCATTGCGAATTCTTTCGATTGAATCATGATGTGCAAGGTTTAGGCGAAAAGGGACGTGTCTTTGGTTTAGAAGTGAATTTCAGACCACCAGGAGGATTCTGTCCGGATTTAATGAATTATGCCGGAGAATTGGATGTTTATCGTTTATGGGCCGAAGTCATCTTGAAACAAAGTGCTTCTTATTCAAAGCTTAGAAGATATTCGGCTGGTTTTGTAGGAAGAAGAAACTCCATCAAATATCGTTTTACAGTAAAAGAAGTGGAAGAGATGTTTAAAGAAGATATGATTGAAGTCTTATATCTTCCTGAAGCTTTTGCGGCTGCGATGGGCGATGTCGCAATTGTTGCCAAATTTACAAGTCCTGCAAGGCGAGATGAATTCTTTAAGAGTGCATTAAGAAGGAAGGATCGATTATGATCGTTGAAAAAGAACTTTTCATGACAAAGCTTAATGACACAAGAAAAATCTTTATTTATTTACCCGATGACTATGATACAAGTAATAAACAATATCCTGTTTTATATGCCTTTGATGGACACAATATCTTTTTAGATGCATATGCCACTTATGGCAAGGCTATTCATATTCAACAACATATAGAAAAGCTAGGTATCGATATGATTGTTGTTGGACAAGAATGTAGCCATGTTGGAAATAATCGCTTAAAGGAATACGCTCCCTACTCTTTCTATGATCCGGAATATGGCTCTTTTGAAGGTCAAGGAGAAGAAACGATGGATTTTTTCGTACATGAATTAAAACCTTATATAGATGATCACTATAGAACCAAAAAAACAAGAAAGAATACATTTATTGGTGGAAGCAGCTGTGGTGGTTTAATGGCTTTATATGCAGCCTATGCCTATTCCAATGTATATTCAAAGGCCATTGTGATTTCTCCTTATGTATTAGAAAGTATGGATGCGATTCTGAAAGATATCCATCAAAGTCATATACAAAAGAACACTTCTATCTATCTATCTTGGGGTTCAAATGAAACAAGCTTGATGCATGAATTTGTTTGGCAAACAAAAGCTTGTACAGAAATTGGCAATGCCCTGTCTAAAAAAGGAGTCAACGTCTTGTACAATGTAATTCCTGAAGGAAGACATTGTGAGGAAGACTGGGAAAAAGAATGTGATACATTCCTTCCTTTCTTGGTACAATGAATCGAAGTGTAGTGATTCAAAAGCTTGAAACAAAAGCTAAACGTAAGATTGTCATTAGTGATATCCATGGAAATTTAGATTTATATTTAAAATTATTAGATCAAATTTCTTATAAGCCCAATGAAGATTGTTTGATTCTTTTAGGAGATTTAATTGAAAAAGGAAAAAGAAATCTAGATACCCTGCATTATATTATGCACCAAGTACAAAATGAAGATGTACATTGTATCATGGGAAATTGTGATTTTATTGCGAAGAATGTTCTTTATTCGTATCGCTTAGATTTTTTAAAACATGTGCTTGGTTTTCGTAAAGAAAGTTTGATTCATGAAATGGCAAGAAATCTAAATTTTGAGATTACACATAATAGTAATATGGCAAATGTTTGTCAGATTCTAAGAAAGCACCATTTAAAAGAATTATGTTTCTTAAATGATTTACCTCATGTTTTAGAAGATGAAGACCATATTTATGTGCATGCGGGCATTGAATCAAATGAAAATTATGGAACCGATTTTAAACAAGTCATGACCCATGCCTTCTTTTTAGAAACAAACGAAGTTTTCAAAAAGAATGTCGTAGTAGGCCATATGCCTGTAACCGAATATTGTACGCATATTGCCTCTTTTGATCCTATTTATGATGCAAAACATAATATTTATAGTATTGATGGTGGTAATATGGTGAAATATGGCGGTCAATTAAATGCCCTTATATTTGAAGACAATACCGTAAAAATGGATCGATGTGATTTTCTTCAAGAAAGAAAAGTCATTCATGATGTCAAATATCATACACAAATTCCCTTCTTTATTACTTTTAATCATGGTAATATTCAAATCCTTGAACAACATTCGATACAATCAAAAGTATATTGTCCCTACAACAATCGTACATTCTGGGTTGAAAATGAATTTGTGACAAAAGACATGAAGGCGTATGATTATACAAATTATGAGATTCCATTAAAAAAAGGCGATACCGTCAAAGAGGTATTCGCCTATCAAGATAAAGTTCAAATCAAAAAGAATGGTATACTAGGCTGGACCTATCGTTCGAACCTAGAATGATACTATTCTTTTTTTTCGATTGCTTGTTCTAAATATGTGATCAATGCATTGACTTCATCTTCACTTGTGTGCCAACTTGTTACGAATCGAATGACATAGTGATCATCGCATTTTTCCCAGATTTCAAAATCAATGTTTTCACTTAAGAATTGGTATTGTTCCTTTGATACATTCACAAAAATCTGGTTTGTATCACTCTTCATGAATAAGGCATAGCCAAGTTCTTGTAGTTTAGATTGAATTTTCTGTGCTAAAACAACCGATTGCTTGGCATATCCAAAGAAAGCATCGTGCTCAAATAAGCCTAAGAATTGAATACCTAAAAGCCATCCTTTGGCAAGCATTGCTCCATTTTGTTTCATCACAAAACGGAAATATGGCTTTAATTCAGGATTGGAGATGACAACAGCTTCTCCCATTAAAGCTCCATTTTTTGTACCGCCAATATAGAATACATCACAAATATTAGCCAGGTCATTTAAAGTATAATCTACAGTGGATAAGGCAACACCTAGTCTTGCACCATCCATCATTAAATATAGACCTAATTCATCGCAAACCGCACGAATGTTTTTTAATTCATCTAATGTATACACCGTTCCGTATTCTGTGGCATTGGAAATATAAACCATTTTTGGATAAACCATGTGTTCATATGAGAGCATGTGTGCATCAAATACTTTACGAATATCGCTAGGATTGATCTTTCCAGCATAATTATTTACCTGAATTACTTTATGTCCTACAGCTTCAATCGCACCCGTTTCATGGGTGGCGATATGTCCTGTATCACAGGCAATCACGGCTTCAAATGGTTTTAAGCAAGCTTTGATGATGGTTTGGTTAGTAATCGTTCCTCCAACTAAAAAGTGGATATCTACATCGTAGTCTGGAATATGTTTTTTAATGGTTTCTTTGGCATTTTGACAAATCTCATCCATACCATACCCAGTAAAAGAATGACCGTTGGTAGTATTCATATATTCCATGATTTCTGGAATACATCCTTGGCCATAATCATTTCTAAAAAATAACATCTTTATCAACTCCCAAAACCATTGTAGCACAAAAAACAGGTCATTTGACCTGTTTATTCAATTTATTCTTCTTTTAAACCCATGATTTCATCCGTAAATAGACGTGCATCCATCAACTTCAAATCTTCAGCGATGTATGGCTTAAATTCCATTTGATCTAATACATCTTTTTGTAAATCTACACCTGGAGCGATTTCGATCAATGTTAATTTACCATCAATTAACTTAAATACGGCACGCTCAGTGATATATAAGATTTTTTGACCTGTTTCATTCGCATAATCTGCTGAGAAAGTAACCTGTTCAATATGGTTCTTGAATTTTTTGATTTGACCTTCTTGATCAATTGTCAATTTACCATTACCAATTGTTTCTTTTAAACCTTTAGCTGTGAATGTTCCACAATAAACAACAACTGGTGATGTTTGGGTAATATTAATAAATCCACCACATCCAGCAATTTTTGGTCCAAAACGAGAAACGTTGATATCACCTTTTGGATCACATTCAGCAAGTCCTAAGAAAGCTTGGTCTAATCCACCACCATCATAAAAGTCAAACTGATATGTTTGGTCAATGATTGCATCTGGATTTGTACATGCACCGAAGGCAGTTCCATTCATTGGAACACCACCAATTCCTCCAGCTTCTACAGTCATCTTAAGTCCTGGTAAACCTTCTTCATTGGCAACATTTGCGATACCTTCTGGCATACCAATTCCCAAGTTGATAACAGCTGATGGATCCAATTCCATAGCAGCACGACGACAAACAACTTTACGTGCATTTAAGGGCATTGGTTCAATTGAATTAACTGGTACACGAATTTCACCACAGAATGATGGATTGTATGGATCTGAGTAAGTTTGCCAGTGATTTTCTGGATTTGCAACCACGATTGCATCAACATAAATACCAGGAATCTTAACATCCATTGGTTTTAATGAACCGCGTTCTACGATTTTTTCTACCTGTAGAATAACTTTACCACCACTGTTTTTAACAGCTTGGGCAATACTGATTGAATCAAGAGTAGCTGCTTCTTTACACATTGAGCAGTTTCCATCTTCATCGGCATATGTACCACGAATTAAAGCAATATCCAATGGGAATGATTTATAACGTAACCATTCTTCTCCATCCATATTGATTAATTCAACTAAGTCTTCTTTAGTGCGTTCATTCATTTTCGCACCTTCTATACGTGGGTCAATAAATGTTTTCAAACCTATTTTAGTGATAACGCCAGGACGGTGTCCAGCAATTTCACGGAACATCAAACTAATGGTTCCTAGTGGTAAGTTGTATCCTTCTACTTTATTCTCAAAAACTAATTTTTGGAAAGTAGGAATCAATCCCCAGTGACCACCAATAATTCTTTTTAACAATCCTTCGTGACCTATGTGGTTCAATCCAAGATCAGGTGTTCCATCTCCTACACCTGCAGAGAACATAACTGTTAAATCTCTAGGGTGTCCAGTTTCTAAGAAACTCTTTTCAATGGCAACACTAAGTTCTTGAGGGTGACCCATCCCAATAAATCCACCAACACCAATTTTATCGCCATCTTTGATCAAACTGATGGCTTCTTGGGCTGACATTACTTTTGACATTTAAATCATCCTTTCAAATAATTATTTGTTTTTAAATTCTTTTTCTTTTACTTTGTTTACGAAGCATTCCATTCCGTAAGTTTGATCTTCTGTTGCGAAGCAATCCGAGAAATCTTTTACTTCGATAGCGATAGCTGAATCCATATCTGTTTGAAGTCCAGCGTTGATTGCTTTTTTAGATTGAGCAACAGCAATTGGAGCGTTCTTGCAGATTCCATTAGCCATCTTTAAAGCAGTTGCCATTAATTCTTCTTGAGGAACGACCGCATTTACTAATCCAATAGCCAATGCTTTATCTGCTTTGATATTACGAGCTGTAAAGATCATTTCTTTAGCAATTCCAGCAGGTACTAAACGAGCTAAACGTTGAGTTCCACCAAAACCTGGAGTAATACCTAATCCTACTTCTGGTTGTCCAAATACAGCATTTTCAGCCGCAATACGAATATCACAAGCCATGCTTAATTCACATCCACCACCTAATGCAAAACCATTTACTGCTGCAATTACTGGGCAGTGTAAAGTTTCAATTTGACGGAAGATTTTGTTTCCGTAAGCTCCATATTCAGCAGCTTCTTCAACAGTTTTGTCTTTCATTTCAGCAATATCTGCACCAGCAACGAATGATTTGTTTCCAGCACCAGTGATAACTACACAATAAGTATCTTTATCTGCTTCTACTGTATTCACAGCTTCTTCTAAGTCGTTTAATACAGCTGTTGATAAAGCGTTTAATGCTTTTTCACGATTAATTGTGATAATTGAAACGTGACCTTGTTTTTCTAATAATACGTTTTCCATGATTGTTCTCCTCTATATTTAAATAAAAAGTGAAACAACGAGTGTTTCACTTTAGTTATTTCACTAGTTGTAGCTGTAGAATCCTTGTTTAGTTTTTTGACCTAATTTTCCAGCACGAACCATTTTCTTTAATAATGTACATGGACGATATTTTGGATCTCCTGTTTCAGTATATAATACTTCCATTACATCTAAAACAATATCCAATCCAATTAAGTCACCCAAAGCCAATGGTCCCATTGGGTGGTTAGCTCCAAGTTTCATAGCTGTATCGATATCTTCAACACTTGCCAATCCTTCTTGGTAAATGAAGCAAGCTTCATTGATCATTGGAATTAAGATACGGTTAACTACGAATCCAGGTCCTTCAGCAACTTCTACTGGAGTTTTCCCTAATGATTTAGAGCATTCGATGATAGCTTCTTTTGTTTCAACTGGAGTGTTTTCACCAGAAATAACTTCAACTAATTTCATACGATCAGCTGGGTTAAAGAAGTGCATGCCGATAACGTTGTGTTTGATTCCATTAGCAATTTCAGTAACACTTAAACTTGAAGTGTTTGTTCCGAAAATGCAGTCTTCTTTACAGATTTCATCTAAAGTCTTGAATAAGTCTTTTTTGATTTCCATTTTTTCAAGAACAGCTTCAACGATTAAATCGCAGTCAGCTAAGTCTTTGTATTCACCAGCAGTTAAGTTAGCTTTGATACCTTCTGCTTTTTCAGCAGTCATTTTTTCACGAGATACTAATTTATCTAATTTAGCACAAATTTTGTTGATACCATTTTGCGCCCATTCGATTTTAATATCACACACAGTTACATTGTATCCAGCTGTAGCAAATGCATTGGCAATACCTTGCCCCATTGTTCCAGCACCAATAACACCTACATTTTTCATTTTAAATATGCTCCTTTTTATTATTCAGCTTTTGCAGCTTTAATTGATTCTACTAATAAAGGTAATACAGTTGCGCAATCTCCAACGAATCCCATGTTAGAAATATTGAAGATTTCTGCTTGAGGGTCACGGTTGATAGAGATGATCAAATCTGATTTATCCATACCTGCACAGTGTTGTACAGCTCCAGAAATACCGCAAGCAATATATAATGAAGGACGTACAGTCTTACCTGTTTGACCTACCTGACGATCTTTGTCTAAGAATCCATCTTCAACAACGGCACGTGTACAGCAAACTACTCCACCTAATTCGTCAGCCACTTTTTGAAGTACATCTAAGCAGTTTTCAGCACCACGACCAGCACCTACTAAGATGTCAGCTTTTGTGATATCTACATCAGCTTTAACTTTTTCAATTACTTTTTCTACGAATACTTGAGGATCTGTTGTTCTCCAAGTTGGTGTAAATTCTTCAACTTCACCAGTACGAGTTGTATCTGCTGGAGCCAATTCGAATACTTTTGGTCGAATTGTAGCCATCTGTGGACGAGTATCTTTACATACGATTGTACCAAATAAGTTACCACCGAATGTAGGACGAGTTACGTCTAATAATGATTCACCATTTTCTTTAGCATATTCTAAGTCTACTTCGATCTTAGTAGCATCTGCAGTTAGACCTACATTTAAACGAGCAGCTACACGTGGTGCTAAATCACGTCCTAATGGAGTGGCACCAGTTAACATTGAATCTGGTTTGTGAGCTAAAACAACTTGTGTTAAAGCATCAGCATAGAATTGAGTTGAATAGTCTTTTAATAAAGCATCATCAACAACGATTACTTTATCAGCTCCATGACTAATAACTTCTTGAGCTTTTTCTTTTACATTTTCTCCAAGCAATACACCAACTACTTTGTATCCAAATTCAGGGATAGAAGCAACTAGTTTTCTTGCTTCTGAAATAAGTTCATAACTTACTTCTGCAATGTTTCCGTTTTCTTGTTCAACGAAAACGAAGATATCTTTAAATTCTTCAAATCGAGCCATTCTACTTCATCCTCCCTACTTTGTAATGATTTGCTTTTCTTTCAAAGTCTTAGCAATCATATCTGCAGTTTCCTGCTCAGACAATGTGAATACTTCTGTTTTATCAGTAACGTCTTTTGTGAAAGTAGTTTTAACTGATGTAGGAGAACCTTTGAAACCAACTGTTTCAGGATCAATTCCTAACTCAGCATTTGTTAAAACTTCAATCTTGTCTTCTTTACACAAGTCAACGATATTATCACATTGCATGTAACGAGGTTTGTTCATTCCGGATAATGTTGTGATAACACATGGCAACTTAGCAGTTACGATTTGTTCAACATCTTCTAATGAACGTTTTACTGTGATTGAATCTTCTTTTACTTCTAAGATTTCATCTACGTAAGTAATTTGAGGAATATCCAAACGTTCAGCAGTTTGAGGTCCTACCTGAGCAGTATCACCATCGATAGCTTGACGACCAGCGATAACTAAGTCGAATCCTACTTTTTTCAAAGCAGCAGCTAAAGCAATACTTGTAGCACATGTATCAGACCCACCTAATACACGGTCTGTTAATAAAACACCTTTGTCAGCACCCATAGCAACGCCTTCTTTTAACATTTCAGCAGCTTTAGGTAATCCCATTGTCATTACGACAACTTCAGTGTCAGGGTTTTTATCTTTTAATTCCAATGCAGCTTCCAAACCAGCTAAATCATCAGGGTTTGTGATTGCAGGAACACCGTCACGAATTAACGCACCCGTTTTTTTATCAACTGTAATTTCAGTTGAATCCGGAACTTGTTTTTCTAAAACAACGATTTTCATTTTTCAACACCAATTCCTTTCTTACTTCAACATAGCGCCAGAGATAACCATACGTTGTACTTCTGAAGTACCTTCGTAGATTTCTGTAATCTTAGCATCTCTAAACATTCTTTCTACTGGTAAGTCACGAGTATATCCGTATCCACCTAACAATTGGATAGCCTTAGTTGTAACTTCCATTGCTGTTTCAGCAGCGAATAATTTTGCTTCAGCTGCTAATTGAGTATAAGGACGACCTTCTTGTTTAGCAGTAGCTGCAGAGTATACTAACCAACGAGCTGCATCAGTTTTTGTTTGCATATCAGCTAATTGGAATTGAGTGTTTTGGAATTTAGCGATTGGACGACCAAATTGTTTACGTTGTTTTACATAAGCAACTGCTTCGTCGATAGCACCTTGAGCAATTCCTAATGCTTGAGCAGCGATACCAATACGTCCACCATCAAGTGTCTGCATGGCAATCTTGAATCCCATACCTTCTTTTCCTAATAAGTTTTCTTTTGGAATACGTACATTATTGAAAATTAATTCACATGTAGCAGATCCACGAATACCTAATTTCTTTTCGTGAAGACCGAATGTGAATCCTGGAGTTCCTTTTTCAAGAATGAAAGCAGAAATTCCACGAGTTCCCTTTGTTTTGTCTGTCATGGCAAAAATTACATATACATCAGCTTCTCCAGCATTTGTAATGAAGATTTTTGTACCATTGATAACATATTCGTCACCATCTAATACAGCTGTTGTTTGTTGTCCAGCAGCATCTGTACCGGCATTTGGTTCAGTTAAACCAAAGGCAGCTAATTTCTTACCTGTACATAGATCAGTTAAGAATCTTTGTTTTTGTTCTTCAGTACCAAATTGAGCAATTGGCCAAGTACCTAATGAAGTGTGAGCTGATAAAACTACACCACTTGTTGCACATGTTTTAGACAATTCTTCAATTGCTAAAATGTAGCATAAATAATCTGCGCCAGCTCCTCCATATTCGCGAGAATAAGGAATACCAAGCATCTTAGCTTGACGCATCACTTCTACAGATTCCTTAGGGAATCTTTCGTTTTCGTCAACATCCGCTGCGTTTTCTTTTACTTCGTTTTGCGCAACTTCTCTGAACAACTTTTGCATCATTAATTGTTGTTCTGTTAAATTGAAATCCATAAATGAAGTTCTCCTTTCCAGTTTTCTTGAACTATTCGAATTAGGACATCGATAGCATGAGAAAGTATGTTAAACTTTTCACACAGTCATATTCTACATACTTTTTTGAGTGTCGTCAATGATTTTGTTAATATTTTAACAAATTGTTTTAAACACATATTCTTATTAATATATATAAAGTATTTTTAACATGTGAAAATATAAACAAGTGGTTGACATCCCCTATTTTAAGGACTAGACTAAGCATGTAAAGTAAATCTCGATTCAGAGTAGAAAGTAGGTATACAAATGAGAAAAGCTTATATTGTTGCTGCGAAACGTAGTGCAATTGGTACTTTTTTAGGAAGTCTAACAGATGTTGATTTAGCAACTGTTGGGGCTACAGTTTTAAAAGAAACTATTAAACAAGCAAACATTGATCCAGCAAACTTGGATGAAGTTATTATTGGTAACGTAATCGCTGCAGGTTTAGGACAAAACATTGCTCGTCACGTTGCATTCGATGCAGGTATTCCTGTTGAAGTATGTGCACAATCTATCAATATGTTATGTGGTTCAGGTTTGAAAGCCGTTATGGAAGCTACACTTCGTATTCAAGCTAACTTTGGTGACTTATATGTTGCTGGTGGTGTTGAATCTATGACACGTGCTCCATTCATGTTGAGCTACAAAAACCGTACAGGAACTAAAATGGGAGACCAAAAATTAGTGGATGCTATGTTACATGATGGTTTAACAGATGCAATGTATGGAATTCACATGGGATGTACTGCAGATAACATTGCTAAAAAATACAACATTTCACGTGAAGCACAAGATGAATTTGCATTTGCTTCTCAAGAAAAAGCTTTAGCTGCTATTGCTGCAGGTAAATTTAAAGACGAAATTGTTCCTATTACTTATAAAACTCGTAAAGGTGAAGTAATATTCGATACAGACGAACACCCTCGTAAAACAAGCTTAGAAAAATTAGCTAAATTACGTCCAGCCTTCAACGCAGATGGAACTGTAACTGCAGGTAATGCTTCTGGTATCAATGATGGTGCTTCATTTACAATCGTTGCTAGTGAAGACGCTGTTAAGAAATATAACTTAACACCAATTGCTGAAGTTATCGGATTTGGACAAGGTGGAGTTGATCCACGAGTTATGGGATTAGGTCCTACTCCAGCTATCTTAAATGCATTAAAATATGCAGATCTAAAGATTGAAGATCTTGACTTAGTTGAATTGAATGAAGCATTTGCTGCTCAATCATTAGGTGTTATCCACGAATTAGAAGAAGCTACAGGTATGGATCGTGAAGCATTCTTAGCTAAGACAAACGTAAATGGTGGAGCCATTGCTTTAGGTCACCCAGTAGGTGCTAGTGGAAACCGTATCTTAGTTTCATTGTTATACGAAATGCAAAAACGTAAATCAAAAATTGGTCTTGCTTCCCTATGTATTGGTGGAGGACAAGGTGCCGCTGTTATCGTAAAAATGTGCGATTAATCAATAAGGAGACGTGTTCTCCTTATTTCTTTAAATTCACTTGTGAATTTTTTAATTTGTGATTGATTTTCATCATTCACTATGTTAAAGTTTAAAAGGTAAATGACTAATAGTCTTACATGGAGGAATATTAATATGACAAAAAAAGTAGTTTTAGCAGGTGCATGTCGTACTGCTATTGGTAAAATGGGTGGAGCTTTAAGTAACACTCCAGCTGCTGAATTAGGTTCTATTGTTATTAAAGAAGCATTGAACCGTGCAGGTGTTAAACCTGAACAAGTTGACGAAGTATTAATGGGATGCGTTATCCAAGCTGCTCAAGGACAAAACGTTGCTCGTCAAGCTAGTATCAAAGCTGGTCTACCAATTGAAGTTCCTGCCGTAACATTAAACGTTGTTTGTGGATCTGGTTTGAACTGTGTTAACCAAGCTGCTGCAATGATCATGGCTGGTCAAGCTGATATCGTTGTTGCTGGTGGTATGGAAAACATGTCAATGGCACCATATGCTATGACTAAAGCACGTTTCGGTTACCGTATGAACAACGCTACTATCGTTGATACAATGGTAAATGATGCATTAACAGACGCATTCAACCACTACCACATGATGATCACTGCAGAAAACATCTGTGATCGTTGGAATTTAACTCGTGAAGAATTAGATGAATTCTCAGCTAACTCTCAACAAAAAGCTGAAAAAGCAATGGCTGAACACAAATTCGATGATGAAATCGTACCAGTTCCAGTTAAAGTTAAAAAAGATATCGTTGAATTTAAAGTGGATGAAGGACCTCGTCCAGGAACAACTGCTGAATCATTATCTAAATTACGTTGCTGCTCTGGTAAAGAAGGTGGAATGGTAACTGCTGGTAATGCTTCAGGAATCAATGATGGTGCTGCTGCAATCGTTGTTATGAGCGAAGAAAAAGCTAAAGAATTAGGTGTTACACCAATGGCTACTTGGGTACAAGGTGCATTAGCTGGTGTTGAACCAGAAGTAATGGGTATTGGACCGGTTGCTGCCACTCGTAAAGTTATGGAAAGAACTGGATTAACAGTTGATGATATGGACTTAATCGAAGCAAACGAAGCTTTCGCTGCACAATCAGTTGCTGTTGCTAGAGACTTAGGATTCGATATGAGCAAAGTTAACGTTAACGGTGGCGCCGTTGCATTAGGACACCCTGTTGGAGCTAGTGGATGCCGTATCCTAGTTACTTTACTTCACGAAATGCAAAAACGTGATGCTAAGAAAGGTTTAGCTACACTTTGCATCGGTGGTGGTATGGGTTGTGCGACTATCGTAGAACGTGACTAATTTAAATCAATAATAACTAACTACTCCTAAAAAGAGATTCAGACAAAACTGAATCTCTTTTTTCATTGTTTTAACAATTTTACTGCTATAATCTATATGAAGGAGTAACTATGAAATATAATCTACATCAAATACTATTTATTATCGCAGGCATTGCATTTATTATTACCTACCTGTTGTCAAAGAACATCACCTACATACCCTTAGGCATTTGTTTCTTTATACTATCAAGTCAAAATAAAAGAGAAGACCGTTAAGTCTTCTCTATTTTTCGATTTCCTTTAAGATGTTTTCAATCTTATTTCCCTGTTCAAGACTTGTATCTTGAATAAAGATCAATTCTGGCATCTTACGAATCTTAATTTTTTTTGCAACTTGAGAACGAATAAAACCTTTTGATTGATTTAAAACACGCATACCTGCATCGTTACGACCTTGTTTCCCAAGGAATGTAACATAGACTTTGGCTTGTGATAAATCATTTGTACACTGTACATCCGTTATCGTACAAAAACCTAAATTTGGATTTTTCAATTCAAATTGAAGAATATGTGAAATCTCTCTTTGAATTGTCATTTCCATACGTTCTGTTTTTAATGACATACTATTCTTCCACTTCCTGATCTTCGAAGCCTTCTATAATATCTCCCACTTTAATATCATTAAAGTTTTCGATTGTCATACCACATTCGTAACCATTTATAACTTCCTTAACATCATTGTCGAAACGACGTAATGATCCAAGTTTTCCTGTATAGATAACAATACCTTCACGAATCAAACGAACTTTACAGTCACGTTTCATCTTACCATCCATAACCATACATCCGGCAATTGTACCAATCTTACTTACCTTATAGATCTGACGAACATCCGCCTGACCAATGACAACTTCTTCATATACTGGTGCAAGCATACCCTTCATAGCAGCCTGTAATTCTTCAAGAGCCTTATAGATGATGTTGTGTAAACGGATTTCCACGCCTTCTTCTTCGGCTTTTTTACGAATAGCTGCACTAGGACGAATGTTGAATCCATAAATAATCGCATTTGAAGCACTTGCCAATAAGATATCTGATTCTGTAATAGTACCTACAGTTGAACGGATGACATTGATACGAACATTTCCATCAACTTCTAGCTTTTCCATACTTGCCTTTAAAGCTTCCGCAGAACCTTGAACATCGGCTTTGATCAAGACATTGATTTCTTGAACATCACCCTCATCAATTTTCTTAGCCAAATCTTCTAAAGACATAGCACTTGATGAATTACGTTCTTTTTCAATTTGTTTATCCAAACGATGACCCGCGATTTCAGCAGCCTTCTTATAGCTATCATAAGACATGAATACATCACCAGCTCTAGGAACTTCATTTAAACCAATGATTTCAACTGGACAACTTGGTTCAGCATGTTTGATTTCCATACCACGATCGTTTGTCATTTTACGAACACGACCATAACTAGTACCAACTACAACACTATCTCCCGTTTGTAATGTACCACGCTGAACTAATAATGTCGCAACTGGTCCACGACCTTTATCCAACTTGGCTTCAATTACTGTACCAGAAGCATTTGTATCTGGATTTGCTTTTAATTCTTGCATATCTGCCACTAACAACATTGTTTCCAACAATTCTGGAACACCTGTTCCCTTTTTAGCAGAAACTTGAGTAAAGATTGTATCTCCACCCCATTCTTCAGGCATAATTCCTAGTTCACTCATTTCAGACATGATACGATCTGGATTTGCGCCTGGCTTATCAATTTTATTTACCGCAACTACAATTGGAACACCCGCTGCTTTAGCATGGTCTACTGCTTCTTTTGTCTGAGGCATGACACCATCATCTGCTGCAACAACGATAATAACGATATCAGTTACTTCAGCACCACGAGCACGCATAGCTGTAAATGCTTCGTGACCTGGAGTATCTAAGAATGTTACCTTTCTTCCCTTTAAGGATACTTGGTACGCACCAATGTGCTGTGTAATACCACCAAATTCTCCTTCTGTAACATTCGCTTTACGAATTGTATCCAATAATGTTGTTTTACCATGGTCAACGTGACCCATGATTGTGACAACAGGAGGACGAGACACTAGTTTTGATTCATCTTCTTCCACATTTTGAAGTTGTTCTTCAATATCATCTTCGTCAACAACAACCTCTTTATGTACTTCCACATTGAAGTTCATACAGATCAATTCAATATCCTCATCTGACAATACTGTATTGATTGTTGACATATTTCCCATCATAAATAAGAATTTAATGATTTCAGAACTATTTTTGTGAAGCAATTGTGCTAACTGACCTACAGTAATCGCATCACTATATGTGATTTCCTTTACTACTTCTTCCTTTTTAGGTGCATTAGACTGATACGAACTCTTATGCCCTTTTCGATTTGGTTTCTTTTTGTTTTTATTGTTGTTGTTATAAGCCATCGAATCACCTAACCTTTCATCTTTTCGATAATCGCTTTGGCAAAGCCATTATCTACAATCGCAATAGCACTCATCTTTTTATAAGAAACATCATCTAATACAGATGGTTCTACCACTATATACGGCACATTGTAATATGTGCATTTATCCTGAATCTTCTTCATACGGTTTTGTCCGCATAAAGAAGATACAAGTACAAGTTTTGCTTGAGATTTTTGAATACTAACAAGTAAAGAATCACCCTTTGCTACTTTACCAGCACGATAAGCTAGCTGTATCAAATTCGTAACTTTATTCATTGGTAATGATTGCTTCTAATTCCTGATATACTTCATCAGGAATTTCAGTTTCTAAAGCCCTTTGTAAAGCCTTATTCTTTTTGGCAAGAGCCAACGTTTCTAAGCTTTTAGAAATATAAGCCCCATGCCCATTCTTTTTACCTGTCAAATCGATCTCAATTGTTTGTTCAGGTGTACGTACCACACGAATCAAATCCTTTTTTGGGAAACGTTCTTGTGTTACGACACATTTTCGCATTGGAATCTTACGCATTAAACAAACTCCTAGTCATCATAGTATTCATCATATTCTTCGTAGTCAACATCATCGTCCCAGGCATTTTCATCTTCATATTCCTGTTCTTCGATTTCTGCTAACTCTTCATCCGAATAGATTGGTTTCATATCTTCATAGTTGAATTTTTTTACTTCAACTGGTTTCTTTTCTTCTTCAACCTTTTCTTTTTTAGGTTTAGAAACTTGAGGCTCTTCTTGTTTATTTGAAGCATCTGCCATAGATTCAAACTTAGAAGTATATTCCTTTACATCGGCAGCTGTCTTTTCTTTACGATTTTGTTTCGCAATACGAGCCAATTCTTCCATTTCATCGACTTCTTTTTCTTCAACTGTATTTTCTTTTTCAAATAATGTATCTTGAGAATGTTCTTCAACAGCATCCACTTCTTCATCTTCATAAGTAAAATCAGCTACATCGATGTTTTCAATATCTGCTTCATTTGACTTTAATTCTTCAATCTTCTGTTGTTGCTTATAAGCACGTTCTTTGGCTTTCTTTTCTTCATACTCTTCTTGCATTTTCGCACTAATAGCCATGTAATCAATACCCAATTCCTGCATTTCGCTTTCCGATTTGATATCGATCTTGTGATTTGTTAATTTTACAGCCAAACGCGCATTTTTACCACGCTTACCAATTGCCAATGATAATTGATTATCTGGAACAACAACAATCAATCCGTCTTTTACATTTTCATTTGGAATCACCGCAACACCCACACTAGGGCTTAATGCATTCGCAATTAACTCACTAATGTTGTCAGACCATTCGAAGATATCGATTTTTTCACCGTTCAATTCTTCAATAATTGTCTGTACACGACTTCCACGAGGACCAATACATGCTCCAATTGGGTCGATGTTTTCATTGTGTGAATAAACGGCAATCTTACATCTTTCACCAGGATCACGAGCAATGGCTTTAATTTCAATAATTCCATTGTAGATTTCTGGAACTTCACGTTCGAATAAACGACGAACAAATACTGGAGTTGCACGAGACACTAAAACTTGAGCACCCTTTGTTTCTTTGTTGACTTCAGTAATCACAACTAATATGTTGTCGCCTTCCTTATAATGTTCTGTTGGAATCTGAGCTGATTTTTTCATCATCGCAAATGTTTTACCAATATTTACAATGACGAATTTTTCTTCAACTGTTTCAATCGTTCCTAAAACCATTTCATCGACTTTGTCACAATATTCTTCGTAAACCAATGCTTTTTCAGCTTCACGAATCTTTTGTTTCATTACGTTTTTGGCAAGTACAACAGCCGCACGATCAAAATCCGTAAAATCTACTTCTTCTCCAACCATATCACCTAATTGAATGTTTGGATTTTCTTTTTGAGCTTCTTCCAGTTCGATTTCTAATTCATCATCTTCCACTTCTTCAACAGCCATACGCTCGTGATAAATGTGAATCGTTCCATCCTCAACATCCACACGAACATAAGCATCTGGAATTTCGATGTGTTTGCGGTAAGCCTTTGTCAAAGCTTCTTTTAAAGCATCTTCAACAATTTCTTTCGTTAATTGACGATCTGTTTCAATGCCCTGTAGAGCTTTTGCTAAATCTGCAACTTTAATTTTTGGTTTCATCTTTTTTCTCCTATACCTTTACAGCCGTCATAATCAGCTGAATGTTACTCTTTTCAATAGTGATCTTCTTAGTTCTTGTTTTATCACGATATGAAATCGTTACATCATTTTCTGTAGCTTCAATTAGATCACCGATGACTTGATCTAAGCCTTGTTTTGGATCTTTCATTTTGACAAAAACATATTTGCCAACTGCTCTTTGAATTTCTTCATCCGTACGAAGCTCTCTTTCCGCTCCTGGCGAACAAACTTCAAGCATGTATTCTTTGGCATACCAGTCTTTTTCATCAAGCATTGTGCCAATCGCATCTGAGCAAGTTGCACAAGTATCCAAATCCATTGTACCGTCTTCTTTTTCAACCGAAACTCTTAATAATGGTGTACCTTGATTTGTAATCCATTCTAATTCATACAAATGGCATCCATTGTCATTAAGAACTTCTTCAATCCATTCTTTAAGATTGTCCATACATTTCTCCTTAGTAGCAAAATATAAGGAGTGGTACAACCCACTCCTTGAATTTCTATACAATTTATTTATAGCACAAAAAAGCTTTTTTTGCAACTATTTGTTTTCTTCAAGCTCAACATGACGAAGAATAATCGTCTTGATTAGCTCAGCTGCAAGCTTTGGATCATCATTGCATACAATATATTTGTATTGTGATACCATTTTCATTTCGTTGCTAGCCTTGGCAAGACGTTGTTGAATGATTTCTTCAGGCTCAGTGCTACGACCACGAATACGTCTTTCCAATTCCTCCATTGAAGGTGGAATAATAAAGATAGAAATCGCATCCGGACACTTTTCCTGGACTTGAATCGCTCCCTGCACTTCAATTTCCAATAAGACATTCTTTCCTTCATCGCGCAAGCGATTGACTTCCTTTAAAGGTGTTCCATAATAGTTTCCGACAAACTCGGCCCACTCTAAAAGTCCACCTTCTTGAATGGCTTTTTCAAAATCTTCACGTGTTGAGAAGAAATAATCTCTTCCATCCACTTCTCCAGCACGTGGTTTACGTGTTGTCATTGATGTGGAATACGCTAAATTTAGGCGTTCATCTGTTTCAAAATATTTTCGAATTGTCCCTTTACCAACACCACTAGGACCGCTCAAAATGATTAATAGACCTCTTTGCATGACAATCTTGCTCTCCCTCTTTTCATCCATTTTACAAGTCCAAACCATGTGTGTCAAATTTAATTTAACTATGTTATAATTCTTATCAGACTAAGGAGGTCCACTATGGCTATTGACGGATTATTTTTATACAATATTCAAGAAAAATTAAACGCATATACCCCATGTAAAATTGGTAAAATACAAAATATCAGCGATGAAGAAATATTGATTCATCTACACACACGAAATGAAGGAAACCAAAAGCTTGTCATTAATGTACATTCCAACACAAACCGTGTATATATTGCAAACTTTATTCCTGGCATTCAACCAGAACCATCCAACTTTGTAATGGTCTTAAGAAAGCTCTGCTCACAAGCCATTGTCGAATCTTTTGAACAAGTTGGCTATGACCGCATTTTATGTTTACACTTATCTTGTCGCAATGAATTTCAAGACCTTGTGAAATACGATCTAAATATCGAACTTATGGGGAAATACGCCAATATGATCTTAGTCAAAGATGATGTAATTGTAGATGCATTAAAACGGATTCCCGTATATGAAAATGCCAAACGATTCATCCATCCAGGCGCAAAGTATGTAGCTCCTGCTCAACCGGAAAAGAAAAATCCGTTTGAGATCCAAGATATCGATTTAGATCAAAGTCTTGTTAAACAGATCTATGGCTTTTCACCATTACTATCCAATGAATTTATGTATCGCATAAAAAACAACGAAAAATACATCAATATATTAAATGAACTTATTACTTCTAACACTTTATATATCTATCAAAAAGATTTTCATTGTATTGAACTCAAACATTTAAATGAACAACCAAATACCTATACGATCATGGAAGGGCTAAATCATTTATATGAAGAAGATGAACAAAAAAAGCGGATCAAAGAACAATATGGCGATATTATTCGTACTGTAGAAAAGGAAAAATTGAAACAAACAAAAAAGCTTCCAAAGCTAGAACAAGCCTTAGAAGATGGAAAAGACTATCATAAATATCAAGAATATGGTGATTTGATCTTTGCGTATATGTACCAGATTCAAAAAGAAAAAACAATTGTATTACCTTCTTTTGAAACCAATGAAGATGTAACAATTCCAATTGATATGCGTTACGATCTAAAAACAAATGCGAATAAATATTATCAGAAATATCATAAGATGAAACGTAGTTTAGTGATCTTAGAAGAACAAATTGAACAATGTAAACAAGATATTGAATACTATACACAACTCGAAGAACAGCTTCAATACTGCAGTGTCTTTGATGCTGGGGAAATTCGAGAGGAACTTGTTAAACAACGTGTATTGATGCCTAAAAAGGACAATAAACGTAAAAAGAAGAACAATAAGCCAAATGTCCTTCATTTAGAATTTGATGATTGTGAAATCTATGTAGGTAAAAATAACATTCAAAATAACTATGTGACACACCAAGTCTCTAGAAAGAACGATTTATGGTTCCATGTGAAAGACTATCACGGTTCGCACGTACTATTAAAGAGTGAAGACTTTACCGAACCACAAATTCGATTATGCGCAATGTTAGCCGCGTATTACTCAAAAGGTAAAGATTCAAGTTCCGTACCCGTAGATTATTGTTTGATCTCACAAATTAAAAAGGTACCTGGATCTAAGATTGGTTTTGTGACAATGAAATCCAATAAGACCATTTATATTGACCCAGATGAAAATCATTTATTAGAAATCATTAAAAATCATCAAATAAAGTAAAAGAGATGGAAAATTCCATCTCTTTCTTTTATCCTTTTACTTCGACTGTAGAACCATCAGGACCCGGTGTGTTTTTCAAGTAATCAATGATTTCTTGACGCTTCTCCGCTTTACAAGGCTTACATGCGATATGATCCATATCACCTGTTACCAAGGCTTCAGCCATACCACTACATCCAGGGAATCCACAACCTCCACAGTTATATCCAGGTAGTAATGATGTTACTTTTTCTACACGTACATCTGCTTCTACTTTTAAATATTTGTCGGCAACACCTAAACCTAAGCCAAGTACTGCACCAAGTACAAGCATCATAATTACGGCTACGATTACCATATTTATTCTCCCTTCACTTGATTGTGAGCTGGATTGTTTGTACAGGCATAATCCTTACATCCATCACAATCCGCTTTTAAATCTTCACACCCTTCAGGTTTGGGTGTTTTTTTATTCATTAAGTACAAAACAATATAGATAGCGACTAATGCGCCAAAGAACAATATTGCCAATAAGTATTTCATTATACAATTCCTGTAAAGCAAGAGAAAGCCATAGCCATGATGGCAGCCACAATCAATGCGATTGGATTCCCAACAAAGGCATTTGGAACTTCACTTTGTTCTAGTCTTTCACGAATTGTAGAGAAAATGAATAATACAAGGGCAAATCCTAATGGAGTACCGATTGAGTATACTAACATTTGTGCAAAATTATAACTACTAGAAATATTTACTAAACATACATTTAAAACAACACAGTTTGTCGTAATCAATGGTAAGTAAACACCTAATGATTTATAAAGTGCTGGACTTGTCTTTTTAATGAACATTTCTGTTAATTGAACTAAAGAAGCGATTACCAAGATAAATGTAATCAAATCCATAAATTCAAGTTGTAAAGGTACAAGTACTAAATAATAAAGTGCATATGTAACAAGTGCTGCAACAACGATAACGAAGACAACGGCAACACCCATACCGATTGCTGAGCTTTTCTTTTTAGAAACACCCATGAATGGGCACATACCTAAGAATTGAGTTAAGATAACGTTGTTAACTAAAACACTCGTTACTAAAAGTGCCATTAATTCACCCATCTTACTTTTCCTCCTTCGCTGCAGCCTCTTCTTTTGCTGTTACATGTTGTTTATAAGCACCAACAGCAGCGGCTAAAACCGCAAATGTAATGAAGGCTCCAACACTAGATCCAAAGATACTCACTGTGAAGTCTTCGGGAATAATGTGTAAGTTTAACCAAACTTGCGCTTCGTTAAATGGATTTACCACTTTGATTCCACCTGTTGAAATCAATTCACGAATAAATGACATCGCTAATACTGCTAGAGTATATCCTAGACCCATTCCTAAACCATCAAGAGCTGAATCTAAAACACCGTTTTTACTTGCGAAAGCTTCTGCACGCCCCAAGATGATACAGTTAACTACAATCAACGGAATGAATACACCTAAACTTGTATTTAAACTTGGCGCATAGGCTTGAATCAACATTTGAATGATTTTTACCAATGTGGCGATGATGACAATATAAACGGGAATACGAATTTCATCTGGCGTAATTTTACGAACACATGAAATAATCACGTTGGACATGATTAATACGATAATAACACTAACACCCATACCAATCGCATTGTTTACAGTTGTAGTGATGGCTAGTGTTGAACAAATTCCTAAGAACAATGAGAATACTGGGTTATCTTTTATTAAACCCGCTTTAAAGTTTTCAAAACGATTCATCTAGATAACCTCCTTACTTTAATGTATCGACAAGTTTTGCCGCTTCATGAATACCACTAACAACAGGACCAGAAGAAACAGTCGCACCAGAAATTGTATCCAATTCACCAGTCGCATTTTTTCCTTCTAGAGATTTCTTAAATGGAGCTTCTGTTACTTTCGAACCTAAGCCCTTAGTATCTCCATTGCTGATGGCATTGTATTTGTCGATTTTCTTACTGTCTTTATCAATAGAAACTAAGAATACTGTTCCTTCTTTATATCCACTTACACTCATGTTAAAGATATAAACGTTTTTATATTCATAAACCTTTTGAACTGTATTAGAATCCAATGTTGCATCGACCACTTTAAAATCATTTGCGTTCGCATCTGGATACATAGCTAATAATGATTCTTTTTCTTGTTTTTCATTATTTGCAGCAATAACAGGGGCAGTCATTTGATTCGCAAATGCCAAGGCACCACCTGCAACGGCTGAAACAATAGCCAAGAATAAACCTAAATGTACGATCTTGTTCATAGTGTTACCTCCACTGTTTCAACAACAGCTGCAGTTTCAGGAACAGCATCTACCTTTTGAATGGAACTAGCTGCATAGAAGCTTATAGCTAAACCAATCAAAGCTAGACATGCACAAACAATTCTTGATTTTTTTACCAATTCCAATTGTTTTCCATCGAAATAAGATTCGATCCAAGGTGTAAACATATTCATCAATAAGATGGAATATAAGCATCCTTCTGGAAGATTTGCTTTTAAACGAACTAAAGTTGTTAAAATTGCTGCACCCATCGCAAATACAACACGACCACTTGCACTTGTTGGACTAGTGACTGGATCTGTCAACATAAATACAGCACCAAAAATAACACCACCTGTTAATAAGTGTAATAATGGATACCAAATAACAGCTGGAATTCCATGGTATGAATCAATGCCTGTAATAGCCGCTACAACGGCTGTTAATACAAAGATTGTTCCTAAATAAACAACGGGAACTCTCCAATCAATAATTTGACGAACCGCAAGTACTACACCAATAATCAAAATCAAGATTGAGAATGTTTCACCAATAGATCCAGGATATGTACCTAAAGCTAGACCTGCAAAGCCTCCATATTGAGACAAGAATGAATCCAATACAGTTGCATTGCTTGGTAACCAATGGTATGTGCTCGCAATCACTGTTGTTGGTGTTGCTTGTGAAATTAGGCCTACACTCACACCTGTAAAAGCTTGTAGAATCACAGCACGTCCTACAGCTGCAGGGTTAAAGATGTTTTGTCCAAAACCACCAAATAATAATTTCGCAAGTACAATTGCGAATACTGTCGCAATAATAACTGCATAACAAGACATATTCACAGGTACCATTAAAGTTAAAATGATAGCTGTTACCCATCCAAATGAGCTCTTTAAGAAAGTTTTAACATCTTTCTTCATAATCTTTGCGAAAATGGATTCGCAAACGAATGTAGTAATTAAAGAACAAGCTAATAAAAGAACACAATGTAAAGCAGCACTAGCTCCCCATGCAGAGGCATAGTAAATAACGGCTGCTGCAAACACAACAAGTAAACTTAAAGATAATTCTTTCATGATACGTTGTGTTGACAAGTTATTCTTAATGCTTGGACTTACATGAAAAGTAAATTTCATTTGAATCCTCCCTACTTTTTCTTAAGCATAACAATACGTTTTGCCTTACGAACATTTTCAGTTACATCGATATGAGATGGACAAATATATGTACACATTCCACATTCGATACAACTCATAACGCCACGTTTTGACATTTCGTCAACGTCATTGGCTTTTAATGCAGCTGTAATTCTTACTGGCTGTAAACCACTTGGACAATGATCACTACATTTACCACAACGTAAACATGCGATCGCATCATCGTTTGCAGCTGGAAGTACAGTTAATGCATTCATAGCACGATCAACGACGAACATATCATTGACAATGGTTTTACCCATCATAGGTCCACCTGAAATCAAGCGGACAGTATCTTGTGTATATCCACCACAAGCTTCGATGATTTCACTAACAGGCATACCAACTGGTACACATACGTTATGAGGATCTTTTACGCATTCACCACTAACCGTTAGATTCTTTTGTGTGATGGCTTCTCCTTTTTCAAAGGCTTTCGCAATCGCGATGGCACTTGAAGCATTTCCAATGATAGCACCCGCTTCTGCAGGTAATCCACCATATTCTTTATGTAATACTTCACGCACTAAAACACGTTCCCAACCCATTGGATACACATCAGGGACTGGACGAACCTCAACTCCAGCCGCATCTGTCAATACAGATTTTACTTTTTCAATTAAATCTGGGTGAGATTCTTTGATGCAAATGTAAACCATTTTGGCTTCAGCCATTTTCTTCATGATTTTTGCACCTGTAACTAAATCTTTGGCATCATCCATGACAGATCGGTAATCGGCTGTGATGTATGGTTCACATTCAACGGCATTGATCAAAACATAATCAACTCCATCTGGTTTCATATATTTTACATAGGTTGGGAAACCAGCTCCACCTAAACCAACAATACCTGCATTCTTTACAAAATCAACACACTCTTGGCGAGTAGCACTTTGCCAGTCTAATGGCGCAAAAGATTGAACTTTCGTTTGTTTAAAATTGCATTCAATCACCATGTGATTTTGTGGACGCAAAGAATTGTGCATACGCTTAACAATTCCTTTGTAAGTTCCAGAAACACTTGAATAAATTGGCACATAAAAACCTGACTTTGTTTCAGCCAGTTTTGTTCCAACCGATACAGTATCACCCTCTTCGACAAGAATATCAAAGTCTAAAGTACGGCCTGCAACCAAAGGAATATAGACTTCCTTTTTAGGCATAAGATGTAATAATTCAGACTTTTCTGTCAATTCTTTTTTACCACGGATATGCTGTCTCATTGGTCCTAAAAATAGTGACATATAAATCCTACCTCCCATTTATACTTTTTAATCATAGGCCTTTTTTTTCACAAGTTCAAGAATTTTTTGACAATTTCCCATAATTCAGGTAAGTACTTACATTTACATTAAATGGAAAACATTTTATAATACTTTTATGCAAAAAAATAAATCCATTCTATCCTGGCTGGTAATATCCGTATGCTTTCTAATCTTTATTAGTTCCGTTATATTCTTTGTTCAAAATAAAGGTAATGAAACAACAGAAAACCTAAATGTTACATTAACAGATATTGGCTTTGACACGCCCATCACTCTAAATTGCTCATGTTCACAAGCCGATTTTGCCAAGTATACAAAGATTATAAGAAAGACATTTAAAGAAAACAATAAACGCTTTGACCAGTACCACGCCTATAAAAATATGAATAACCTATATACATTAAATCATGAAGCTTATAATCATCCGATTCAAATGGATGAAACCTTTATAGATTGTTTAAAACTAGCCATGCAGATGCAGTCTGAAAACTCACAATTTGATATCAGCCAAGGTGCACTTTTAAATCTATGGCATGAGGCTAGAGAAAACACGCAAATCCCTCCAAGTGATGACAAGATTCAAGAAGCTTTAAATCATATTGACTTAGATAAAATTCAAATATCTGGTCATGAAGTATCTTATTTAGATCCAAAACTATCCATCGATCTTGGTGCCATTGCCAAAGGATATACCGCTCAACTTGCCAAAGAAGCATTAAATAAAGCTGGCCTAACCAATGGATATATCAATGCGGGAGGTAATGTTGTCTTACTTGGCGAAAAAGAAGATGGCACAAATTGGAAGATTGGTATTCAAAGTCCAGATGCAAGTGATGCCCTAGTTCAATATTCAACAAAAAAAGCCACTTGTTTAGTTACAAGTGGAGATTACCAAAGATATTTTACATATAAGAATAAAAAATATTCCCATATCATTGATCCTAAAACCGGTTATCCTGCAAACTATGTTCGAAGTGTAACCGTCATCACAAAAGATTCAGGCAAGGCCGACGCCTTAAGTACAACGTTGTTCTGTATGAGTGTTGAAGATGGAAAGAAATATTTATCCACACTGGATTATGATGTACAAGCCATATGGATCGTAGATAAAGATAGTGATGTTTCATCGGATTTAGAAACAAAAGATTATAAAATCATCACAACTGATAAAATAAAAAACAGAGTAACTCTTGTCGATTAGAGTTACTCTTTTCATTTACATATTAATCATGTAATACGTGGTTACAACGATCACACAATCCATCTTCATTATCAGATTCAGTATAGTTCCAGCAACGAGGACATACATGACCTGTAGCCTTTTCTACTTGTACCTGACAAACTTCAAATTGTTCTAATTCATCCGTTGTGAATGTGACTTTAGATACAATAAACCATTGTGCTACATTACTTAATACACGATCCATAATTTCTTTTTGTGCATCACTTACATGTAATACGACATGTGCTTCTAATGATTTACCAATTAAACCTTCAGCACGTGCATTTTCTAATGCTTTGAAGACATCCTTACGAACTTTAAATAATTCTTCCATATCCACTTTGATCTTTTCAACATCAAAATCCAATTCTAGATCTTTGAATGTCGTTAAGTGAATACTTTCGGCATCAAAGTGCATGTAGTCATTGACTTCTTCACAAGTATGAGCCAAGATTGGAGCCCACAATTTAGTCATCACTTCAACAGCATTATAAAGTACAGTTTGAACTTGACGACGAACTGGTGCATCTTCTTTTTCAATATAAAGAATGTCCTTCGTGTAATCTAAGTAGTAAGCGGATAATTCATTTGTCATTAAGTTTGTCAAATATGTAACAACATCGGAGAAACGATATTCATTATAAGCTTTTCTACAGAAATCTACAGCATCTTTTAATTCAGTTAAAATATATTGATCCAATTCACTTAATTCATTGAAGCTTACACAATCTTTGGCAGTAAATTTTTGATCATCTAAGTTTGCCATTAAGAAACGCAATGTATTACGTACTTTACGATAGTTTTCACTGACTTGTTTCAAAATCTTTTGACCCATTGAAACATCCGCTTGATAATCTACGCTACAAGCCCATAAACGTAAGATATCTGCACCATATTTCTTTGTGATTTCACTAGGAGCTACGGCATTCCATTGTGATTTAGACATCTTAACTCCCTTTTCGTCCATAACGAAACCATGTGATAAAACTTGTTTGTATGGAGCTTTACCATGAACGGCAGTACCAACAATCAAACTAGAGTTGAACCAACCACGATATTGGTCACTTCCTTCAAAATATAAGTCAGCAGGATAGCCCAAACCACGATCCATCATAGCGCCTGTATGACTTGATCCTGAGTCAAACCAAACATCCATAGTATCTGTTTCTTTACGGAAGATACCATTTGGTGAATGTTCATTTGTATACCCTTCTGGTAATAAATCTTTAACGTCTCTTTCAAACCAAACGTTTGATCCATATTCACTAACTAACTTGGCTACATGATCAAAAATAGCTTGATCCATAATTGGAGTATCGTCTTCTCCATAAATAATAGGAATTGGAACACCCCAAGCACGTTGACGAGAAATACACCAGTCATTACGATCAGCAATCATATTGTGCATACGTTGTTCACCCCAAGCAGGTACCCAAGATACAGAGTGAATTTGTTCTAACAGTTCATCACGAATTTGATCAATTGACGCAAACCATTGTGTTGTAGCACGGAAAATAATAGGCTTTTTAGTTCGCCAGTCATGTGGATAAGAGTGGGTAATGAATTGAAGTTTTAATAATACACCCAATTCATCTAATTTTTGAGTAACTGTCTTGTTGGCATCTTCCACATATTGGCCGGCAAGCCATTCACCAACATCATCCATCATGCATCCTTGTGCATCAACGTTACAATATACTGGTAAACCATATTTCATACCAATGTTAAAGTCATCCACACCAAATCCAGGTGCTGTATGAACACATCCAGTACCAGCATCAGCTGTTACGTGATCTCCGCACATCAATAAACTTTCTCTTTCTGGATACAATGGGTGTGTACATGTAATGTATTCGAATTCTTTTCCTTTGAAAGTCTTTAAAACATCACGTTTTTCAACTTCAAACTTATCACATAATTCTTCAACCATGCTTGAAAGCATAATCAATTTTCCCTTTTCTGTATCCACTAATGAATAGTCAAAATCAGGATTTACACTAATTCCTAAGTTTGCAGGAATTGTCCAAGGTGTTGTTGTCCAAATCACAAAGTTGCAGTCTGTTTCCAATACACCTTTTCCGTCTTTAACAGCAAATTTAACATAAATAGTTGGGCTCTTTACATCTTTATATTCAACTTCTGCCTCCGCTAAAGCTGATTCACTACTTGGTGACCAATATACTGGTTTTAATCCTTTGTAGATTAAACCTTTCATGGCCATCTTTCCAAAGATTTCGATCTGGTGTTTTTCAAAACCCTTTTGAAGAGTGATATATGGATGATCATAATCTCCAATCGATCCTAGGCTTAAGAATCCTGCTTTTTGATTGGCTACTTGTTTTAAAGCATAGTCGTAACAGATTTTTCTAAATTCAGCAATTCCCATTTTCTTACGGTCATACCCCAATTTAGTCACAGCGGTTTCAATTGGTAAACCATGTGTATCCCATCCTGGAATATATGGTGTGTTGTATCCTTCCATAAAGTGAGATTTTACAATGACATCTTTTAACACCTTATTTAAGGCATGTCCTAAGTGGATGTCACCATTTGCGTAAGGAGGACCATCATGTAATACAAATGATTCTGCTCCTTTTCTTCTTTCTAACATCTTTTCATACAATTTTTCATCTTGCCAGCGTTTTTGGAAACCAGGCTCTTTTTTAGTCAAATTTCCACGCATTTCAAATGCCGTTTTAGGCATATGAAGTGTTTCTTTGTAGTCCATACTTTATCTCCTTTTCCAAATAAAAAAAACGTCCTTATAAAAGGACGTAATAAACACGCGGTACCACCTTAATTCATAGTTTTCACTATGCACTTTCATGAGATAACGGCTCAACCGGATCAAACTACTATCATTTCATAAGATCAGCTCAAAAGGGATACCTTAATTCTTATTCATACAATGTTTCACCAAAACTCATTGCTCTCTACAATCCTAACGAATAAAGGCGTGTCTTTATCTTAGCTAAATATATTGATCAAAGTTCAAAACAAGTCTACCCTTTTTTGTGGTAGAAACCACTTCTTTAAACTGGAATCGACCTGTCTTTCTGATTGACACGAAATCATTATTGCACAATTGTAAATTTTGTTCAAGTACCACATCATTAACTTTCACAAATCCTGCATGAATCTTTTTTAACGCTTCACTTCTAGAACAATGTGACAATTGCGCAACTACACTATCTAAACGTAAACTGCTGCACATAACATGTATTTCTTTTTTGTTATTTTCCGTAATGATATAGTCTAAACACTCTTCAAAATGAACTGTACACTTACCAATCTGCGTACAATTGTCAATGATATATTTTGAAATCTTTTCTTTACAAAAGATATATAGATTCTCTTTTTGCACAATCAAATCCCCAATAACACTTCTTTCAATGCCAGAGTGCATTAAACATCCTAAAAGATCGGAGTGGGTTAATGTTTTAAATTTTGAATTGTATGTGGCATGTAGACAAACGCAATCACTAAAGCCCTCATACCCTTCAGGTATAAAACATGCGATCTTTCTTTCTGCATTCTCGTACCCACCATCAAAAACAAGACATATATTTTTGGGCACCATGCTTTGAAGAATGTTCTGTTCAGAAATCGATAAAAAATAGGTCATGATCGGCCTATTTTGTTTTTGAAAGATACGAATTTGATCTTTCATCTGCGAAATAAACACCTCATGACCTACCATAAATGAGCTCATTAAAAGTAATTATTAGTCTTCATCTTCGAAGTCGTCTGGACTTCCTAATGAAATAGTTCCTTGTACACCAATTTCAGCTGGAGAACATAAAATTACGTTTTGACCGATTTTCTGAATTTTTCCATCAAGCGCATAAACAACACCTGTTAAGAAATCAATTGTACGTTGTGCATAATCACGATCTAGCTTGTGTAAGTTAACTACTACAGCACGACCTTCTTTTAAGCGTTGTCCTACTTCTTCAGCTTCTCCAAAGCTTCTTGGTTCAAACAATACCATTTTTGTATTTGAATTCAAAGAAGTTGCGTTCGTACGAGTTTTTGGTCTCTCATAACGACTTTGAGGTTCTACTTCTTCTACCTTTTCAGCTTGTGGTGCTTCTTGATAATCATCATCTTCTTCGATTGGAGCAACGAAGTCTTTTACTTTATCCATAAATCCCATGGGAAAAACCTCCTTAACGAACATAATTATAGCACAAAGAATAACTTATTCAAACTTATATTCTTTTTTTTCTTTCAGAACAAAAGACATGCCATTTTGACATGTCTTTCACGCGTTTATTCTGTTTCAATCAAGCCATAGCCACCATCATGACGTTTGTAGCAAACGGCAATCTTATTTGTTTCATCATCTGTATAAATGAAGAAATCGTGTCCTAATAATTCCATTTTCATGATGGCTTCATCTAAGCTCATTTCCTTTGGAACGATAGATTTAGTACGAACTACTTCGTCATCATCTACATCTTCATCATTAAATAATTCATGATCTAAGAAAGCTTCCGCAAGTGATTCTTTATTTTTACGTGTTAAACGTGTTTTTGTTCTACGAATTTGATCTTCCAATTTATCTACAGCACGATCAATAGCTGCATATAAATCGTCATCTACAACCTCGGCACGTAGAATCGCATAACGTGTTGGGATTGTAACTTCAATTTTTTGTTTTGTTGGATATGTACGAACCAAGACATTCGCTACATCATCCTCTCTGATAATGAAGTACTTTGTTAAAACATCCAATTTTTTATGGATCTTATCTGAGATTCCCTGAGTTACTGTGATGTTTTTTCCTACAATATTGACTTTCATATTATGTACCTCCTATATGATTTGTATTGCTACTTAGATTATAGCACGTTTATTTTGTTTTACATTTTTCGACAAGAAATGACAAAAATATAACCAGTTTTGCCAAGGAGGTTGACAAGACACAATGTAACTATTTTCAGAAAATAACTTGCATATTTTCATTGAATGAGCTATAGTATAGCCAGGTGATTAACATGAACATTCAATCTACATATTTTTACTTTAGATAGCCCTAATTAAGCCAATCACAACTGAATGGTATTTTAATTAGGGCTTTTAAGCATTAACAATTTTACTGTTAATGCTTTTTTGTTACTCACAAATGGAAAGAAGGATATTATTATGATTATTACTTTAAAGAAAAATGCACCCAAACACGATGTCGACAAATTGATTGACAAATTCGAAGGCATGAATCTTCAAGTCACAATGATTCAAGGAGATAACTATAACGTCTTTGGTTTAGTTGGAGATACAAGTATCGTAGATGAAAAAAGCGTTATGGCTAACCCTATCGTCTATAACGTGCAACGTGTTGCTCAACCTTATAAATTGGCCAACCGTATGTTTCATCCAGAAGATACCATTGTAGATGTGAATGGTATTCAAATCGGCGGCAAAAAAATTGCGATGATTGCAGGTCCATGTTCTGTTGAGGGTGAAAACCAAATCTGTCGTATTGCCAAAGAAGTAAAAGCTGCCGGTGCAGATATGTTAAGGGGTGGCGCTTATAAGCCTAGAACAAGTCCATACGCATTCCAAGGTATGGGTACTGCAGGAATCATGTCCATGGTAAAAGCTAGAGAAGAAACAGGACTTCCTATTGTATCTGAACTTATGAGTGCAGAACACTTAGATGAATTCGTAGAAAACGTAGATATCATTCAGATTGGTGCACGTAATATGCAAAACTTTGATTTATTAAAAGCTGTAGGAAAAACGAAAAAACCAATTTTATTAAAGCGCGGTATGAGTGCTACGATTCAAGAATGGATCATGGCTGCTGAATACATTATGTCAGAAGGAAATCCAAACGTCATTTTCTGTGAACGTGGTATTCGTACATTTGAAACCTATACACGAAATACATTGGATTTAAGTGTTGTACCAATCATTAAAGAAAGAACACACTTACCGATCATCATTGATCCAAGTCATGCCGCTGGTGATTATAAATTAATTGAGTCCTTATCTCTTGCTGCTATTGCAGCTGGTGCTGATGGATTGATCATTGAAGTGCATGACGATCCAGAAAATGCTTGGAGTGATGGTGCTCAAAGCTTAAAACCAAAACGTTATGCCGAACTTATTGAAAAAGGAAAAGCCATCGCAAAAGTTATTGGAAGAGAGTTATAAGAAACTGCACACGCAGTTTCTTTTTATGTTAGAATGTTTTGGGTGATATAATGAACAATCCTTATCCTTATTCAAATGACAATAAAAGATATCAAACCATTAATTATTATTTTCGCAACAAATACCATCAAAAAGTAGCGAAGATTCCATTAAATGCTGGCTTTACCTGTCCAAACCGTGATGGATCTAAAGGAACAGGAGGATGCACTTTCTGTTCGAGTATGGGCTCAGGTGATAGTATTTTATGCTTTGATGATTCTTTACAAAAACAATATAAAGAAGGCTTAAAGCGCATGCAAAATAAGTGGCCTGATTGTATTGGGTTTGCGTATTTTCAAAGTTATTCCAATACATATGCTCCACTACCTATCTTGAAGAAAATATATGACCCTTTCTTTAAAGACCCAAACATTCCTGGCGTCGCGATCGCAACACGTGCCGATTGTATAAATGATGAAATTATAGACTACTTAAATAGTCAAAATAAAGAAGTCTGGCTAGAGTTAGGTCTTCAAAGCGTACATGAAAGCACCATGGAACGCTGTAATCGAAAACATTCAACACAAATCGTGTTTGATTGGTTAGACAAATTAAAGGACACAAACATCAAAACATGTGTACATATTATCAATGGACTTCCTGGTGAAGCCAAACAAGACATGTTAGAAACTGTCAAACAGATTTCTAAACATCCTGTCGATGCGATCAAGATTCATATGCTGCATTTGATTGAAGGGACACAAATGGCTAAAGAATATGAAAAAGAACCATTTCATATTTTAACTTTAGAAGAATATGTCGATATTGTAGTCGATCAATTGGAGTTATTACCCCAAGAAGTCATCATTGAACGTTTAACAGGTGATGGAATTGCGAAAGATCTAATTGTGCCAAAATGGACAATCAAGAAAACGATTGTGACAAATGAAATTGATAAGTTAATGGTAAAAAGAAATACGTGGCAAGGCAAACATGTCTAACCACGTATTTTTATTTATTTCAAATTTAAACAATAATATCTTTTCTTACCACGACGAATGATTACATAGTTAGATACATATGCTTGAGTAGAATCAATAACTAAAGCTTCATCATTGACTTTGACACCGTTTAAGCTAATGGAATTCCCTTTGATCCACTCTCTAGCTTCACGACGACTCGAAGCAATCTTAGCCTCTACTAAAACATCGATTAAAGTCTTTCCAGATTCTTGATCTACTTTGTCCATGTTTTTAACCGCATCTAAACGTTGTTGTTCATCCAAATCATTGAGTTGACCTCTGAATAATGCGTTTGTGATTTTTAAAGCCGATTGTAAACCTTCTTCACCATGTAAATCACGTACAACTTCTTCAGCCAATTTCTTTTGTGCCTCACGTCTTCCAGCATCTTCCTTTAAAGATACTTCTAAAGCATCAATTTCTTCTTTTGTTAGGAATGTTAATTTCTTTAAATATTCAATGACCTTTGAATCATCCGTGTTGAATAAGAATTGATATAATTCGTAAGGTGAAGTCTTTTTAGGATCCAACCAAACCGTTCCCGTTTCACTCTTACCAAATTTAGTTCCATCCGCTTTCGTAATTAATGGCATAGTCAAACCATAACATTTCACGTCCGCGCCACATTTTTTACGAATTAACTCTAGACCTGAAGTGATATTTCCCCATTGGTCCTGTCCACCAATCTGCATTGTACAACCTCTGGTCTGGTATAGATTTAAGAAGTCCAAAGATTGAAGGATCATATAAGAAAATTCTGTATAACTGATTCCTGAATCTAAACGTTTTTTAACAGTTTCTTTATTCAACATATAGTTTACGTTGAATAATTTTCCATAGTCACGTAAAAAATCAATAATTGTGATATCTTTTGTCCAATCTAAGTTATTGACCATGTCAAAGCCCCATAATTTAGAGATTTGTGCATGTAATGCATCATAATTTGATTTTAATACTTCTGGAGTCAACATACTTCTTTCTCCAGTTGCCTTTGGATCTCCAATAAATCCAGTGGCTCCACCCACCAACATGATTGGGTGATGTCCATGTTTTTCTAAACGTTTTGCCATTAATAAAGATGAATAATGCCCAATGTGCAAGCTATCTGCCGTTGGATCTGTACCAATATAGAATGTAACTTCCCCATTATTGATGACATCTTCTACTTCTTCACTTGTGACGTTGTCAACTAAACCACGCCATTTCAATTCTTCAAATAATTCCATTTTTTCCTCCTGATAATAAAAAAAATCGCCCTATAAGGACGATTGAATCGCGGTACCACCTTACTTCATACAAAATATTTTTTTGTATGCACTTAAACCTTTAACGCAGGTATACGTCAAAATTGAAGCTCCAAGGTGTATTCCACAGGTCTATTTGAAACTTTACACCAGCCAGTTTCTCTCTAAGAAATAGATAATCTGTGTACTCTTTCTTATCATAGCGCATTTATTATATCGAATCTAGAAACTAAACTCAATAAATATGTTTTAAATTGTTGTAAATTTTAAAAATAAATGGTTTACATGGAAGGATGAAGTTACCAATATATTCATGCACTACAGCATTAAAACCTCTTTTAAAATCAAAAACTCCATATCCCTCTTGTTCAGGTTCGAATAAACCACTAATACCATAGAAGTTATAGTACTCATACCCTTCTTCTATAGCTTCTTGAATCATATTCCAATGAATCGCATATGGTCCTCTAAAGACTCTTTGTTCATAATTACTTGATCCAACCAAATAAATAATTTGATTTGAATACTTCAAGAATAAACAACAAGCCAATGGTACTATTTCACCATATTCATTTCTTAAACCTGAAATTTGGTTTAATTTTTTCTTTAAAGAATTATAGTATTCTTCATCCGTCTTTAAACGTTTTTCCTTTTTAACATTACCAGGATTTGATTCTAAGAATGTCTTTGTCTTTTCAATATCTTTTAAAGTCTTATCATATTCTTTCTGTATTTTAGAAGAATATTGATCTAAATCTAAATAAGACAACCACGTTTCTACATGATCATCGCCATAGAACTCATAAAGTTCTTTATAATAGTTTAAATCAAAAGCATGGAAGTTATGACGCTTACTCGTCTCTTGTTCCATAGAATCTAGAATATCTAATTCATTAACATTTAATTTTCTGACATTTACACAATATTTTTGTGCACTACGAACGTCTTGTCTTGTTGTGTAAGAAAACTCTTTAAAAATATCATCGGCCGTTTTATTACGTAGATCTAAACTTGAACACCAACGACACTCTTTATTTAAATCATAGCCTTGAGTCAATGGAAGTTGTACAAAGCCTGATGACTTCAAATTTTCTACTACATCAAAATTATTGAATCCACCTTCAACAATATCTCCATCTTTATCTCTTTCTTGTAAATCAATCTCCGGATCTGTTTCTAGATACACAACATTCTTCTTTTTAAGATATTTTTTCAACTCGGATACAAAACTATTAAGCTTATCCTTTTGTTTATAATCAGCAATAAATCCTCTTGAAATATAACAATATTTAAAGACTTTCATCAAAGGAATATATGCAAGCATACACGTTGCATATACATTACCTTGCTCACTAGCTTGAATAAATTCAACTTGCCAGCCATCATGCATAAACTTTTGTGCCTGAAAATCCGATTGTTGAAAGATAACAGCATCAAGAGTATCTAAATAATTACGATACTCTTGGATACTTATGGTTTTGATTTGCATAAACACACCTTCTTAGTTGGCAACAATGTTTACAACTTTACCCTTAACAACAATCACTTTACGAATTGTCTTACCTTCAAGCTGGCGTTGGACTGTTTCAAGTTCCATCGCTTGTTTTTGAAGTTCTTCATTGCTAGAACCAACAGCCGCTTCAAACTTACCACGCACTTTACCATTGACCTGAACAACACAAGTGATTGTATCTTCCACTAATTTAGCTTCATCATATGTTGGCCAAGGCTCATACGCAATTGTATCTTCGTGACCTAATAATTGCCACATTTCTTCACCAATATGAGGTGTAATACATGAAAGCATCTTCACGATTCCTTCGGCATATGGTTTATAAACGGTGTCAGCCTTATATGCTTCATTCACAAAGATCATCATTTGTGAAATAGCTGTGTTGAAACCTAATGCTTCATAATCTTCGGTAACCTTTTTAACTGTCTGATTATATACTTTATCTAATTTACCATCGTTTGTATCTGTGATTTTACCAGATTCAATAAATAAACGATAAACACGATCAATCCATCTTCTAGCACCATCACATCCTGCCATGGACCATGGTTTACTTTGTTCCAATGGTCCCATGAACATTTCATATAAACGTAGTGTATCGGCACCATATTTCTTTACGATATCTGAAGGATTGACTACATATTCTGGGAATCGTTTACCCATTTTGATTCCATTTTCACCTAAAATCATACCTTGGTGTACTAATTTCTTGAATGGTTCCTTACATGCGACAATACCCTTATCGTATAAATAGTTATTCCAGATACGTGAATACATCAAGTGTCCTACCGCATGTTCTGGTCCACCAACATATAAGTCAACAGGCATCCAGTGCTTTAATAATTCTGGATCGGCCAATTGTTTATCATTGTGTGGATCAATGTAACGTAAATAATACCATGAAGATCCGGCAGATCCAGGCATAGTACTTGTTTCACGAACACCCTTTACGCCATTTTTGTTGTATTGTTTCCATTCTGTCGCATTTTCAAGTGGTGCCTTACCATTGTGTCCTTTGTAGTCTTCAAGTTCAGGTAAAATCAATGGCAACTCTTCATCTGGAAGAACATAGTCTGTTCCATCTTCTAAGTGTACGATTGGTACTGGTTCTCCCCAATAACGCTGACGAGCAAAAATCCATTCACGGAAACGATAGTTAACTGTTTCTTTGGCAATCCCCATATCCACTAATTTTTTCGTAATCGCTACTTTTGCCTCTTCTACAGTAAGACCTGTAAATTCTTCGGAGTTGATTAGCTTGCAGCCTTTTCCTAAATAGTCCTGTTTTTCAAAGGCATGTTCACTTACGTCTTGTCCTTCGATAACTTGAATCCTGTCAATATTGTGGGCAATCGCATATTCAAAGTCACGTTGATCATGACTTGGTACAGCCATGACAGCTCCTGTTCCATAGTTTGCTAAAACGAAATCTCCAATAAAGACTTCAACTTCCCTTCCATTGACTGGGTTGATGGCTTTAATACCTTCTAGACGACATCCTGTTTTTCCTTTATTCAATTCTGTACGGTCCATTTCAGATTTTGAAACCGTTTCTTGAATATAAGCTTTTACTTCTTCTTGATTTTGAATTCTTGGCATTAATTCTTGTACTAAATCTCCATCTGGTGCAAGCACCATGAATGTAATACCATAAATTGTTTCAATACATGTTGTAAAGATAGAGAATTTTCCACCACCAACAATATCAAATTGAACTTCAACACCTGTTGAACGACCAATCCAGTTTCTTTGCATTTCCTTTGTCGATTCTGGCCAATCAATTTCATTTAAACCTTCTAGTAATCGTTCCGCAAAAGCAGCCTGGTCGATACATAGTTGTTTCATATTTTTACGAATAACTGGATATCCACCACGTTCACTCTTACCATCGATAACTTCATCATTCGATAATACTGTACCCAATTCTTCACACCAGTTTACTGGCATGTCTACATATTTGGCATAGCCATCTTTGTACAATTGTTTAAAGATCCATTGTGTCCAATGATAGAAATCTGGATCAGATGTTGCGATCATTTTTGACCAGTCATAGTCAAACCCTAATTCCTGCAACTGTTTTGTGAAAGTCTTGATATTTGTTTGTGTGAAGCCATTTGGGTTATTTCCTGTTTGAACAGCATATTGTTCAGCTGGAAGTCCAAATGAATCATATCCCATTGGGTGAAGCACATTATATCCCTGCATACGTTTCATACGCGAAACAATATCTGTAGCTGTATATCCTTCTGGGTGTCCAGCATGCAATCCGACACCGCTTGGGTATGGGAACATGTCTAGTGCATAAAATTTAGGTTTTGAAAAATCCCAAACATCCGTTTTGAATGTTTCATGATCTGCCCAATATTTCTGCCATTTTTTTTCTACTTCTAAATGATCGTACATATTAGCCTCCTATTAAAAATAAAAAACGTCCTTGAAATCTAAGGACGTTTGTACGCGGTACCACCTTAGTTCACAATTCTCATTGTGCCCTCAAACTCTTTATCGCAGAGTATACGGATAACATTACTCATCAGCTCCTTAGCAAGTTCAAAGGCTGTACAATGCTAAATTTCACCAACTTTAGCTCTCTAAAAATTGTCATTTCCTTCTACTACTCTAATTCATCGCTATGCATCAATTTTATCGTTTTTTTCATTGTTCGTCAATATCAACCGAAACGATTGCCTTATCATCATAATAGATTTTCATTGAAACATCTAAATATGTACATTCAATAAAAGTCTCATGATCTTCAAAATGCACATCTATATTCTGTATCCTTTCATCTTTGTCCTTTATTATTTTTTCACTCGTATGACACAACTTAATGCGATTATTATGATGGATCATATGCTTGGCATGATCTACAATGGATAGTTCAAGAATATTTTGTTGATTCGCTTTTAATAAATACACATTTTGAAGGGTACTCAACGATAAAAAGGATACAATCTGAAGCACAAGAAATAAACACACTAAACTTACTTCACTCGCATACCCATTAATAGAGTTCAAAGTCATAGGTTTTATTCTTCTTTTTGAACCAAACATAATATCCATCTTCTTTCTTATAAAATATAGCCTCATCAATTTGTTCCATATAGATTTCATAGCCAGGACTCTTCACAATGCGATGCTTATCAAAATACAAGACTTTCTTTTCATGATTTAGAATATAACTTAGACAATCCGATTCTATTTTCAAATCATTTGATTGTGCAAGTTCTCTTCTTAATTGTAAAACCGCAAATTGATTCTGCGTATCCACATCCATATGGGCAAATTGTAAAGCACAACGCATAAGCATACAGCCTAATAAGCTGACTAAACTTGTGATAAACAACGCCAACAAAGCTTCAATCAGAGTAAAACCATTTCTTTTCAATTTTTTCATCAATCTTAAGATTCCTTTGGAAATATAAAGTATAAATGCCATTCAATATAAGACTTGCACAAACCAAAATCACAAAGAACGCAAACAAGGCATCTTCGAGTAAAAAGCCATTATTCTTTTTCAAGACGAACCCTCCCAGCTCCAACCTGGAAAACAAGTTTCATTTGACTCGATGCATTTTGACAATGGAGTGACATAGCCTTAGACATGTTGCCCTTGGAATTGTAGTAAAAAGATACATGATCACACGCAATACCATGTGGTATCTTATATTCGACATCATCCATATAGATCGAATCACCAATTTCAACATATACTTTTCGATGTTTTACATACGCTTTTTCCTGAGCCGTAACACATAGAGTCTGCAGATTTTTCATAAACACATATAAAGAAGAGTGCATCTTTGTAGAAAGTCCAAATCCAAGCATAGAAACAATAAGCAGCACCACTAACATTTCAACAAGGGTAAATCCATTCTTATTGGGATACGGCTTGCCCATCTACGATCACCACTTTACTATGATCCGGACATGTATCCTGTCCCTTTTTTAAATAACCAAAATCAATCAATTCCTGCACACTTGTTGGCGTTTCTAATTGATCGATTTCATACAACATGATTTGCGAGTTGACAATTTCAAGTAAAGCTTCACACCCCTTATTGCGAATAATTTTTTCTTTTTGTTGAATATTTGGAAGTGTGATCAATAAAAGTAGCGCAACAATCAACATCACAATCATCATTTCAAGTATTGTAAAACCATTTTTCTTTTCCATTTTTCTTTCTCCTTTTAGAATTGATTTAACATATTGAGTGGCATCATCATAATTTGATAGACAATCAAAACTAAGATTCCAATACTGATATACGAAAACAATTGAATACCCGTCGATATCTTCTTGACAGACTTGTCTAAATCCAAACTGCATTTCTTCATGTACAAGTCAAAAAAGACATGCATTTGGTTGCTCGTTAAGGCATAGACCAACATCTTTTTAAAATCCGAATCAAACACGTCGATTTCTAGAAAACTTTCTTCTAGACTCTTTCCATTTTTTAAACATGAAAGAATTTCATTTGAAACCTTTCCAACAACACTAAAATCTATACACGCTAATGTTTCTAAAATTTCCTGTGTCGAAGTATAAGACTTGTCTAAAGCTTGATACATACATACAAATTGGAGCGATATCATTTTTTTCATTAACCGAAATGGACATTTCATTTTCGAATTGTATTTATAAAACAATACATAATAAAGAAACAAATAGAAGATCATGGATAGAATCGCAAATCCAAACCCCCACTTTAATAGATGGATAAACACAAATACCATCCCATTTGAAATGTAGTCTTTCATTTGAACAAGGACATAGTCTGAAAAGAATAGAATCATAAAGAACGCAAAGATCAATAAAAAGAACGGATAGCTAATCTTCTTTAAAAGTGTTTCAAAAAAAGTATTCGAACTTTTCTCAATTTTATTTACGCAATCCAACGCATCTCTTAAATTTAATTTTTCAGATAGAATTCGCAAATATTTAAAATACAATTTCTTTTGATTTAGAGTAAATATTTCTTGAAGATTCATCCCTTCTTTTAAATACGTTATGATTTCTTCATCCTTTTTAAATGTTAAACGAATCAACGTATCTAATGGCAAGCCTTGATTCATCAACATCGCAAATTGTTCAATTTCATCCCGATAAACTAAGACTATCGTACTTTGCTTGGGCATCCACGATATATCCTTTTTTAATGCCTTCTGTAATCTTTTTAGATAAAGTTTTAAATTCTTTTGGATACCTTCCGTGTTCCAAGACATACTGCAACGTTTTTTGATCCATAATTTCATAAACACATACCTTAGAGTCACCTTTAGAATATAGGCGTTGCGAAATAATGGCCGTACAAACACTAGCCAGATCTTTCTTAGATACACCTAGATCTTCAAGACGACGAATACACTCCTTCCCATCTTTGGCATGAATACTCGTAAAAACAAAGTGACCGGTTAAACTCGCTCTCAAGACCATCTTTGCGGTATAACTGTTTCTTGTTTCACCAATACAAATAATGTCAGGATCATGCCGCAACAATTGTTCAATGCCGACATCATAGGTAAATCCCATACTTTCATTGATCTGCAGCTGCAAGTAAGAATCATCCTCAATCTCAATGGGATCTTCAAGACTGACTACTTTATGCTTTTTAGTTTTGGCAATCTCATGAAGTAAGGCATGTAGAGTCGTGGTCTTTCCACTATTGGTCGGACCTACACTGATGACAAGGCCTTGTCTTAATGGTACAAGTGAATTGAAATAATTCGTGTCTTCTTTCCATAAAGATAAAGCTTTTAGTTCAATCGCATGCATCGTATTCAACATTCGAATAACACCCGTTTGCACGTTATGATTATTCAGCATACTGAAACGACAAAAGATTTCGTGATTATGAAGTAAAATTTTGAATTGGCCACTCTGTGGAACATATGGACTGGTAAGATCCATTCTAGAAATGAACTTGAGATACTCAAAGAATGCAGGCTGCCAAATATCTTGGTAAACATCTAACATATCATTTTGCGTTCGAAGTTTGATTTGAAGTTTTTGATTCTGCATAACAAAATGAATATCACTTGCCTTTTTTTCAATCGCATACGCAATGAGATCTTGCAATAAGTCATCCATTTTTTATCACCCCCTTCTCATATACGAAAAAAAAAGCAGAAATTTTAATAAATTTCTGCATATTTTAAACTTTCGTTCCATTTTTTCTCTTGCGATAAAGAAGTGGATGGGCCATGACCTGGATATACTTTATAATCCTTGTCTAATTGAACCAATTTTTTTAAGGATTGTTTCATACTAGATACAGAGCCTGTTGCCAAATCCATTCTTCCAATAGATCCTTGAAATAAAACGTCTCCAGTAAATAAACAATCTTCAATTTTTAATACAGTTGAACCGATGGAATGTCCTGGACAATACATGGCTTCTATATCAAATCCTGCAATGGTGTTCTTTCCTTCTAAAATGGGTTTACATTTTGCGACACATGTAACATCCATATAGAAGGCAGAAGATGAATTTAAATCGGAATCTTGAAGAAAATCAAATTCATTGGGATTTAAATACACATCGCAATGGAATACATCCACAATCTTATCTACGCCAGAAATATGATCAAAGTGAGCATGTGTTAAAACAATGGCATCTAGAGTGCATTCATTTTCTTTTAAGATGAATTCAAGGTTTGGATACATATCTGCAGGATCAATCAAGATGGCATGATGATTTTCCATCACCAAATAACAATTAGCCTGTACGGGTCCTAAGGGTTGTTGAAGTACTTTCATAGTCTAATACATAAAAAAGACCGAATAAAACGGTCTTTCTTACTTTTTCTCCTTATGTTCAGTCTGCTGATTGCATTTTGGACAATATTTTTTAACAGTCATACGTTCAGGATGTTTTTTCTTATTTCTTGTACCAATATAGTTTTCTTCACCGCAAACAGAGCACTTAAATGTAATACGATCTCTCATGTTCAGTCCTCCTCACATTAGTAATTACTAGTTGATTCTAGCATAACTTACAAGTCAATTTCAAGTCATTTTCAAAATTTTAACTAGCTGGATACAATTCAAAATATGTTTTTACCACTTCTGGCATAACAGCCGTTGTACAAATGTTTGGTGCAACGTTCTTAGTATTCATTGAAGAAGTCGGTGCCGAGCACGCAAAAGACATCGCTGGAGACGAACTTGGTGCATACCCAACTAGGTTTGCGGTTGTATAGTCGCCAACTTCAGCTGTACCTGTTTTAGCCGATACTTCCACGCCAATATCCTTTAGCCCATCCCCACAATAGCCAGAAGATACACAGGCTTTAAATCCTTGTTGCACACGCTCTAAATATTGTGCATTCTTTTCAGGCAATGTAGATTTAATTTTTTTGCCATTACTCACAATTACTTCACTCGAATTGACTTCTGTCGCATAGGCCATAAAGTGTGGTTCATATAAATTACCACCTGAGGCAATGGTTGTACCATATGTAGCCAATTGAAGTGGTGTATACATATCAAACTGACCAATCGAATAGTTTAGTAACATACCTGGTTCAGAACCATAACCCATATAAGAGCTCGATTCATTTGGCACGTCCACACCCGTCTTATTGCCTAGGCCAAACATCGAATAATAAGAACGCATTAAATTTAGCGTACCTTGAAGGTCTGACACAGCTAATGGTTCTTTTTCTACATAGCTTGAACCGGCTAAACGGATGGCTACATTAAACATATAAACGTTACTACTTACTTGTAGTGCAGATACATCATCAACAGGTCCATGTTCTTCATACGAACTAAATTCCTGACCACCAATATTCATAACTTTATCGACAATCACTTCACCTGGACTTACGACATGTTCACTCTCACCCATATAGACAGTAGCCCCTTTGATACAAGATCCGGGGTTCACTAAAGACATATAGTTACCAGAGGCAAAGTAAGTCATTTCTTTAGTGTCTAAATCCATTTGGTAGCCGGACATCGCAAGTACCGAACCATCTTTTGAATTTAAAACAGTCGTAAATAAAGATTGGAAGTTTTCACGATTTTTCGTACCCCCATTCTCACTCAAAGTATTCTTTAATACATTATCTAATGTAGATTGAAGATCTATATCAATTGACAAGTGAATGTCATATCCTTTTTTAGCTTCCTGAATCACTTCTTTTTGCGCTAGCCCCTTTGAATCATAGGTGATCTTGGCAATTTCTGGAGTTCCTGCTAGTAAATCATTATATTGATATTCTAGGCCCGATTTCCCAACACTTGCATTATATTGATAACCTTTAGATAGATAATAACTGGAAAGCTCACTTGGTAATCCTTGGGTACTTGTAGTAACACTACCTAAAACGTCGGATAAAGATTCGCCATATGGATATTCGCGTTTCCAGCCTCCAAAATCAACGTCAAAACCAGGAAAATCCGTTTTATGTTCCACCAAATACGCGACATCATCATCACTGATATCTTCTAATACAACATTTTCTTGACCTGTACTTTGTTTGGCCACCATTCTTTGGTAGATGACACACATCTTTAGATCGGCCTGAGACATTTCTCCAATTTGTTTCTTACCAATACGATCCATTAAAATTTGATATCTTTTACTTTCAGCATCACCACCCCATGCCCCATTTTTATATTGTTTAAATTCTTTAGCAGTCAATAAATGATTGGCGGCATATTCACTATCACTTGGTGATAAGAATGATTTGTAAGTGATATACGCTTGTTTTTTATCTTCATCCGTAAAATCTTTAGCACTGACACTGAAGACTTTTACAATACGCTTGGCATAAAGTTCATAATCATCTTCATCAAAATTATTGGGTGAAGTAAAAACGATATTGTGACTGACTACTGTTTTAGCTAAGATTCTTCCCTTACAATCATAAATCTGTCCTCGTGGTGCCGATGTATATTGTTTGATGGACGTATAGTCTTCACGCTTTGCGGTATAGTCATTATATGAAATGATCTGCAGATAAAACAATCGTAAAAAGATGACCAAGAAGCACACGACTATTGTGAGTGTAAGTATCAATATACGATTGGAAATGACTTGATCAACAGATACATTTTGATTTGCCCTTTTCAATGTTTTTCTACTCTTTTTCAATTGGATCCCCCTTTGTACGAAACAATATATATTATACACGTTTCCAAGATGAAATGGAAAAAAAAGAAGGAATGGCGTATACTTTAGTCATGGAGGTTGTCTATGAAAAGAACAGAAACTCGTCAAGTAAAAGTAGGAAATCTTGAAATTGGACATAATAATCACGTCATTATTCAGTCTATGTGTAACATAGAGACTAAAAAGGCCGATGAAGTTGCCAAACAAATTTTAAGCCTAGAAAAAATGGGATGCGAATTGATTCGTGTCAGCTGTATGGATATGGAGGATGCCAAAGCCATTAAAGATATTAAGAAACAAATTCATATTCCATTAGTAGCCGATATTCATTTTGATTATCGTTTAGCCTTGGCATGTATTGAGGCAGGCGCAGATAAGATTCGTTTAAATCCAGGTAATATTGGGGCTAGAGAAAATGTAGAAAAGGTTGTGAAGGCGTGTAAAGAAAAACACATTCCTATTCGTATTGGAATCAATGGTGGTTCTTTAGAAAAGGATATTCACGAAAAATATGGTAGGCCAACAGCCCAAGGTATGATTGAAAGTGCTAAAAGACATGTACAAATTCTAGAAGATCTCGATTTCTATGATACTGTATTATCTTTTAAATCAAGTGATCCATTACTTTGTATTGAAGCCTATCGCTTGGCTGCCCAAACCTTTGATTATCCATTACACTTAGGTGTAACCGAAGCTGGTACCACAATGACAAGTGCCATTAAGTCCAGCTTAGCTTTAGGTACATTATTAAATGAAGGTATTGGAAATACAATTCGTATTAGTGTGAATGGGGCTCCTGAAAAAGAGATTCCAATTGTCAAAGAATTATTAAAAGATTGTAAATTGATTCAAAACGTACCGAATCTAATCGCATGTCCAACTTGTGGACGTACACAATGGGATATGGAGCCGGCCGTAAATGAGATTGAAAGCTATCTTCAAACCGTCAATAAAGATGTCACAGTAGCCATCATGGGATGTGCTGTCAATGGTCCGGGAGAAGCAAAACATGCCGACATTGCAATTGCAGGCGGCAAAAAAGAGGGGTTATTAATCAAGAAGGGTGAAATCATTGAAAAGATTCCTCAAGACAAGATTGTGGCTCGTTTAAAGGAAGAAATTGAAAAGTTTTAAAAAATCTCAGCGCAAAGCTGAGATTTCTTCTTTATAAGGCGCCTTTCCATCAATAAAAGGTGTCTCTAATATTTTTGTGACATGTTCTAATTTAGGATGATGCACAATGGAGTGCAATACATCAAATCCTATATAACCTTTGCCTAAATTTTCGTGCCGATCCTTATGTGCACCAAGTGGATTCTTAGAATCATTGATATGCATACATAAAAGATTCTCTAAACCTAAAATAGAATCAAATTTATCTAAAACTTCATCAAAATGCGTAATATCATACCCGGCATCCCAAATATGACATGTATCCATACAATAGCCAACACGCGATTTTTTATGGATTCCTTCATAGATTTTGGCTAACTGTTCAAAGGTAAAGCCACACTCATTGCCTTTTCCAGCCATCGTTTCTAGGGCAATCTTAACTTCTGTATCATCATGATCTAACACTTCATTTAAACCATTGATAATCCATTCAATACCCACATCCATACCCGCTCCTACATGACTTCCTGGATGCAGTACAAGTGTTTTTGCACCAATTTGAGAAACACGCTCTAATTCCGTCTTTAAAAAGTCTTGACCAAACTGGGCTGTTTCTGGTTTTAGAGCATTAGCCAAGTTAATGATATACGGTGCATGTACAATCACGCGATCGATAGAAAAATTGTGTTCAGCCATATAGTCTTTGGCTTCTTCTATCTTTAATTTAGATACGTCCACACGACGCGTATTACTTGGAGGACCTGTATAGATCATACAGGCATTCGCTCCATAGGATAGTGCTTCTTCAATAGCGCCTTTAAAGTAATTTGGAGCTTTAAAAGATACGTGACTACCTAAATAGATCATACGTCCATTCCTTTTTGGCGTTGTCTTTCTTTAGCACGCTCTTTTTGTTGGCGCTTAATATCCGACTTAATCATTTCACGACGCTTCCTACGTTTCATACGATCAATTTCCTGGCGTTGTCTTTTCTTATAGTTTGGTTTTACTTTCTTTTTCTTGTGAACGATTTTTTCCACTTCTTCATGAAATTCATCCTTTTTCATAGGACGCTTGTTCACATATGGTTTTAAATCTACAAATTGTTTATTCTTTACATCCTGATGTTCAAATTCAATGCCTTGTTTGATTAATGACTGAATTGATTTCGCATCACTTTCTTTATATAAAGCGATACATTGTCCATCACGACTCGCTCTTCCAGTACGACCTGCACGGTGGATATAGAATTTTAAATCTTTTGGGAATCCACAACTAATAACGTGCGTAATTCCTTCTAAGTCAATTCCACGACTGGCAATATCGCTGGCTACAATGTAACTTTTCTTCTGGCTTTGAATCATTTTAATGGCCTGCATACGCGCACGTGATTCAAGCCCTGAGTGAAGTTCGACTAGATCATATCCATTTTCACGCATGGTTTTCGCAATACTTTGAGCTTCTAGTGTAGTATTCGCAAAAATCAAACATACATAAGGTTGAATACATGGAAGTACGTCTAAGATCTTTTGTTCGTAGCTCTTATGCTTACAAGGAACTAAAATGTGTTTTACATCGCTTTGGAAAGCTTCTTCCTTTTTGATTTCAATAAATTCTGGATCATATAAATATTTCTTTAAGAATGGTTGTAAAGATTCTGGAATAGTTGCTGAGAAAACCATCATTTGAACCTTCTTATCCATCTTCGATAGAATTTCATCAATATCTTCTAAGAAACCAAATTCTAATGTCATATCCGCTTCATCGATTACGACAATTTTAGCCGTATCCAAACGCAAGACATTATCTTTAATAAACATGTCTTTCATTCTTCCAGGCGTACCAATGACGATTTGTGGCTGCTTTTCCATTTGTGTCACTTTTTCCATACCACCTGTGACTAATTTCACGCGTACATTGAAGTGTTTGGCAATCTTACGACAACGATCATACAATTGATATGCAAGTTCTCTAGTTGGAGCTGAAATAACAGCTTGTACACAGTCTTGATCAAAGTCTAGCATTTCAAAGATAGGCATAAAGAAAGCATGTGACTTTCCTGATCCTGTACTTGATACACCAATGATATCTCTATTTTTATTTTTACGATTTAACACCTGTTCTTGAATCGGTGTTAAAGTTTTAAAATGTTCTAAATCCATTATTTCTTGAATACGATTATTCATTATTTTCACATCCTTTACTTTAGTATTATCCCAAAATTCTTCCCATTTTACAAATACAAAAAATTAGGGCATAATGTATACATGAAAACACAAAATATCATTATAGTCAAGCCTCAGGGCTATTGCGGTGGGGTTTTAAAAGCCATTGAAACCGCCAAAAAAACAAGAATTCAATATCCAGATCAAAAGATTACCATATTGGGTAATCTAGTGCATAATCAATATGTCAAAAAAGCGCTTCAATATTATTCAATTGATACCATTGAAGATAAGACAAAGACACGCGTGGAATTATTAGATGAAATCCATGAAGGCATTGTGATCTTTACAGCGCATGGCGTCAGTCCTAAAGTCTATGAAAAGGCCAAAGAAAAAGGATTGATTTTGGTGGATGCGAGTTGTCCATTTGTACTTCAAACACAAAAGATTGTGAAGCAATATTTAGATGAAGAGTATACCATTCTCTATATTGGTAAAAATAAACATCCCGAAGCCGAATCTATTTATACAATGAGTGAGCATGTGCATTTGATTGAACCACATAAAGAGATTCCTAAAGTGAATACTTCAAAGATCTTTGTGACAAACCAGACTACTATGTCGATCTATGAATTGAAGGATACGTTTGAAAAAATTAGACGCTTATACCCGAATGCCCTCTTCCACGATGAGATTTGTAACGCTACGCGTGTTCGGCAACAAGCTATTTTAGATTTAAAAAACGTCGATTGTTTGATTGTCGTGGGAGATCCAACTAGTAACAATTCGCAAAAACTTGTTGATATTGGAAAACAGGCTGGCATTGAACATGTCTTCTCGATTCAAACGGCCGAAGATATTGATAAGAAAGATTTTGAAAAATATACCACAATTGCGATTACAAGTGGTGCAAGTACGCCTACGTATTTAACGAATCAAGTCAAAGATTATTTATCTTTCGATATGAAAAAACCAAAAATCCGTATTCAGGAAATTCTGTGAGTACGGATTTCTTTTATATATTCAATTTTTTCAATAAATTCAGGTTTATTGACTTTGGAAAGAATATTTTTATACTTATTCTCTTCAAAATCTAAATACGCTGCATATATTTCATCAATAAGCATGTTTACACCAAAGTAAAGTTGGGATGTAGAAACCTCTTGTTCCTTATCTTCGCAAACACAATCAAGAATAGGATAGTAGTGTCCATGATCATAAATCATTTTTTCTCTTACAATATGAATATGATGATCGTGTAAATATTCTCTTAAGGCAAAATCATCTTTATGACAAGATAATAAAAGACGTAAACCACGATACAAATTTCCCTTTGATAGGATATCGATAATAAGTTTTCCTCCCATGCCACAAATAATGATTTGGTCTACATCGCTTTCTAAGCCCTGAATGCCATCTAATAATCGACAAGATACCAAATCGGATAAGTGATTCTCTTCAATCGTTTTCTTGGCATTATCTAATGGGCCTTGTGCCACATCACAGGCATAGCCTTTTTTAGATTGATGATTCAGAATGGCGTTGCAGACAACATAGGCATGATCACAGCCAATGTCCGCAATGCACTCTCCATTCACCCATTCTAATATTTCTTGAATTCGATTCGAACAAGGTATCATTATTTTACGAAATCTCTTAAACGCTTGCAACGATTTGGATTTTTCAATTTACGTAATGCCTTGGCTTCAATCTGACGAATACGCTCACGTGTTACGTTAAATTCTTTGCCAACTTCTTCAAGTGTACGAGTTCTTCCATCTAACAAGCCAAAACGCAAACGCAATACTTTTTCTTCACGTTCTGTAAGACCTTGTAGAACGGCATTGATTTCGTCTTTTAATAATTGGTTGTTTGTGTAATCATCTGGAGATAATGTATCCTTATCTTCAATGAAGTCACCTAAGTGCGAGTCGTCTTCTTCACCGATTGGTGTTTCTAGGCTGACTGGATCCAGGGCAATCTTTTGGATTTCACGAACCTTTTCCGCTGAAATATTCTCCATCTTTTCGGCAATTTCTTCTGGTAATGGATCACGACCTAAATCTTGCACCAATTGACGTTGAATACGCGTTAGTTTATTGATCGTTTCAACCATGTGTACGGGAATACGAATTGTACGTGCCTGGTCTGCGATTGCACGTGTAATAGATTGACGAATCCACCATGTCGCATATGTAGAGAATTTGAAACCTTTTGTGTAGTCAAATTTTTCAACAGCTTTAATTAGACCACAGTTTCCTTCTTGAATCAAATCTAAGAACAACATGCCACGTCCTACATATTTTTTAGCGATAGATACAACTAAACGAAGATTTGAAGAAATCAACATTTGTTTGGCTTGTTCACCGTCCGCAATGACTTTTGCGAGTTTCTTTTTCTCTTCATCACTTAAATCAGGTTTTTTCATCGCTTCTTTGGCTTCTTCCCCTTCTTGGATCTGACGAGCAATGATGGGCTCTTCTTTTGGATCCAACAATGGAATTTGACCAATTTCTTTTAGATACATCTTAACGGGGTCATTAATCTTGGCATGAGATGCATTAGCGAATGTCTTTTCCAATTGCGAAATTTCTTCCGCAATTGAATCTTCTTCGTCCAAATCCTCGTCGCTTAGATCATCGTCTAAGACTTCATCATCATCTAATTCGTCCCCATCGATAAATTCGATTAAGTTTTCGTCGATCCAGTTATATAGATCATCCATTGTATCATCATCTAAATTTAAAGCACTTACCGCATCTAAGAATTGTTTTTGGGAAACATCGGCATTTTCTTCTTTACTCTTCAGCAAGAATTCTTTTGCCTCTTCTAAGCTTGTAAACTTTAATTTTTCATTTGCCATTCTTTCATCCTTCCTTTCGATGTAAGATTTCATTTCTTTGAATAATTAATTCCTGTTTTTTACTAGCCAAGGAAATCTTTAACATCGGATCTTGCACACTCTTGATCTGATCATTGAGATTGTCAATTTGGGCTTGTAAAGTACATTCTTTGATCTTCATTAAACTATCGTTAAAGAAGTCTTCATTATATCCATCAACATGAAACGCGTTTTCCATCAGGCTTACCAACAAATTACGGACGTCTTCTTTTTCAATGTAGCTCATCAGTACATCAAAATCAATGTGGTCCATATTTCGATACATGTCGTAACAATATAATGACAATTCTTCACAGACTGGATCTTGGAAAAAACCAATCTGATCTTTGAATTGATCGGCCGCAAGTTTACTGTTTAGAATCATCCATAAAACACCGTGTTCGGCAAGTGTTCTTCCATTTTTTAATGGCTCTATATTTCGAACCACAGCCGCATTATTTCTGGATTCTTTTTTGGGTGCCGGAATATTTGCAGATTGATGTGATAAATCAAATCCTGTCAAATCTCGGATACGAGAATAATAATCGGCCTTTTCAAAATCGGTACATGTCCTTTCAATGAATGACTGCATTTCCGATGTGAATTTTTTCTTATCCTCGTAATTGTCTAAATCATATTGGTTCGGTAAATAATCAAATAAGAATTCTACAAATGATACAGTTTTATGAACAGATAAATAGAGTTCATCTTTTCCTAGTTCATTAAAGATTTCATCTGGGTCTTTACCGGTTGTATTTTTTACTATGGAAAAATTCAGTCCGTAATCAACGGCTAATTTTCCAAACTTATAGGTAGCGGCTTTACCAGCTCGATCCCCATCGTAACAGACAACCAAAGGAACGTTTAAGCGTTTTAATAGCGTTATTTGTTCTTTTGTACAAGCTGTTCCTAAACAAGCAATACTTTCATGAATATCTGCCTTTTCAAAGGCAATGACATCCATAGCTCCTTCAACTAATATGCATCGCTTGTTCTTTTTCGCAAATGCTTTGGCTCTATGATAATTAAAAATCAAATTGCCCTTATGATAGATCTTTGTTTCAGAAGTGTTGATATATTTGGCTACATCCTTATCCTCATTTAAGCGCCTGGCCGTAAATCCAACGGGATTTCCATTTTCATCATGAATTGGAATCATCAATCGATTGTCGAATACGGCATAGGTATCTAGATCGTGAGTACGAATTAAACCTGTATCTGTGAGTATTTGTTCGTTAAAACCTTTTGCCTTGAGATACTTCACACTACGACTCGATTCAGGTGCATACCCAATCTCAAATCTTTTTATAATATCTTCATTTATTTTTCTTTGACTTAAATACCTTTTCACGCTTTCGCCATTCTCACTCTGCAACTCATATGTTAAAAAGCGAATGTACGATTGAACGCAGTCATATAAAGGCTGATTTTGATCAACCTTGAGTTGAAACTGACTTTTATCCATGTGTAAAGGATAATGAATCAGTTCTGCAACCTTACAAACGGCTTCTAGAAATGAAATGTTTTCAATCTTTTGTACAAATGTGAAGACGTTTCCTCCAGTACCGCATACGAAACATTTAAATATTTGTTTATCAGTTGAGATTGATAAACTAGGATCGTGATCATCATGAAATGGACAAATTGCTTTATAGTCTTTGCCTTTTTTTTCTAATGTGATATAACGGGACATCACATCAACAATATCAGCCTGCTGACGAATGGCCTTTATATCATCTTCTGATATCCAGCTCATTAAAATTCAATTCTTTTTTCAATATATGAAACAAGGTCATCTAAAGCGATACGTTCTTGTTGCATAGTATCACGATCACGAACCGTAACACATCCATCGTTTGCGGTTTCGAAATCTACCGTAACACAGAATGGTGTACCAATCGCATCTTGACGACGGTAACGTTTACCAATGCTTTGTGCATCATCGTACGTTACACTAAAGTGTTTAGCTAATTTAGCGAACACTTCATCCCCTTGATCAGATAATTTTTTAGAAAGTGGAAGTACAGCTACTTTATATGGAGCTAATGCCGGGTGTAATTTTAAGACAACACGAGAATCATTTTCTAATTGTTCTTCTTGGTAAGCTTCACACATTACGGCCAACATCAAACGTTCAACACCTACACTTGGTTCGATAACGTATGGAATGTATTTTTCGTTTGCTTCTTGATCAAAATATTCTAAGTTTTGTTTAGAAGTTGTCTGGTGTGCTTTTAAGTCAAAGTCCGTACGGTCTGCGATACCCCATAATTCACCCCACCCGATGGGTTCAGAGAAGTGGTATTCGATATCACTTGTACCATTTGAGTAGTGTGCTAATTCTTCTGGATCATGAGCACGTAAACGAATGTTTTCTTCGTTGATACCCAAATCCTTTAAGAATTGAACACAGTTTTTACAATAGTATTCAAACCAATCTAAATCCGTTCCTGGTTTACAGAAGAATTCAAGTTCCATCTGTTCAAATTCACGTGTACGGAAAATGAAGTTTCCTGGTGTAATTTCGTTACGGAAACTCTTACCAATCTGTCCAATACCGAATGGTAACTTTTTACGCATTGTTCTTTGTACGTTTTTGAAGTTGACAAAGATTCCCTGTGCAGTTTCTGGACGCAAATAGATTGTACTCTTCGCATCTTCTAATACACCTTGGAATGTTTTGAACATCAAGTTAAATTGACGAATGTTTGTAAAGTTTTTAGCTCCACATTTTGGACATGTAATTTCATGTTCAGCGATATAGTTTTCCATATCTTCATTTGACATACCACCACAGTTTACTGTGTGATTGCTGGCTTCTTCAATCAATTGATCCGCTCTAAAACGGCTCTTACATTCTTTACAATCCATTAATGGATCACTAAATCCGCCAACGTGACCACTGGCAACCCATACATTAGGGTTCATTAAGATTGCACTCTGCAATCCTACATTGTGTTCACTTTCCTGGATGAAACGTTTCCACCATGCATTTTTAATATTGTTCTTTAATTCAATGCCTAAAGGACCAAAATCCCAAGTATTTGCCAAACCACCATAAATTTCTGAACCTTGGTAAACAAATCCAGAGGTTTTCATGTGATTTACTACATCATTGAATGTCTTTTCGTTCATGTTATTTACCTCATTTCTTTCATGTATACAGACAAAAGGATACACTTTCATATTATATCTCATTTATCAACAAATTTCTAGACTAAATCCAAAGACACACGCAAAGAAAAAGCCATGATTTCTCATGACCTGTTTTTAATCAACCACTTAAAAATAGGTTCTCTTATTTTCATATGTTTTGTACCACAAAACTAGTGCGTCGCAAGATATAGAATCGCTTTCTTGTACTTCTCTAGCCTTTGATAATCTTGTTTTGTGGGTTCTTTGATTCTTGTGATATCCAAGTTATGTAAAAGGTCTGCAACCTTTATCTTTTTAGCTAACTTTGATGTAGATACTCTAGATATATATTCAAAATAAGATTCATCTTTTCTATGCGTTAATGTAATTACACCATCTACGATTTCATTTGGGAACATATTTCTCAATTCATCTTCTGTGACATTTGTATCTTCTAATACATCATGCAAATACGCAACTGCCTTTTCTGTATCCGTATCCATATAAGAAGCCACTTTCATCAGATGCAAGATATAATCTTTCCCTGCTTTATCCACTTGTTTAGAATGTGCCTTTTTTGCGATTTGAAATGCTAATTCATGAAACATTACTTAAAACCTCGTATACTTTCTAAAAAGCGAATGCTTGGATAATTCTTATGAGTATGATACTCCATCCATTTGGCTAGATAGATTAAGTCATCAAGATTGAAATTGAAATGATCTTTAACATACTCTAAGTTTTCTTCTTTGCACCTAAATAGAGCGCGATATTTCTTTAATTGTTCTACACTCCATTTTGGATATTGATTGTGATTGCACTTTTCGCATAAGAATCCACCATCTTTTACAGAAAGAGTTTCGACTCTTGTGCTTTCACAATGTACACACCCTTGGATAAACGGTTGGATCCCTTCTTGTTCAATACAATATTTTAGAATGATGCAGGCCCAGAAATAAAAATCATCTAAGTCTTTGTCGGCTGCGTTCCAACAATCCAATACTATATTGAATAAATTCTCTTCTTTTTTAGTTTTAGAAATCAAGTCGTGCAATACAAAACAACAACTCGATTTAAACAGATCTTCTTGAATGTGATAGTAATAATGAATGGTTTGTCCTTGTAGTAATAAGGGCATTTTCGTCTTATCTTCGATCATGAATTCATTATAAGAAAAGGGCTGTACAAGCCGCAAATTCTTAGAATTGGGTTTGAACAGTCCTCTTGCGTATAAAGTTAAAATGGAATCTGTCGTCAATACTTTGACTAGGCCATCCTTATCTTTGTATTCACCAACACTTAATACAAGTGCCTGAATCTTAGTCTTCATCGATTTGTTCTAATTCGTCTAAACCGAATTCTTTGATCTTGTTTTCGTGATTACGCCAATTCTTTTCGACACGCACAAAGAGTTCCAAATCCACACTGCATCCGAGCATATCTTTTAATTCCTTTTGTGCATCTAAACGAATCGAACGAATCATACTCGCTTGTTTACCAATCAAGATTCCCTTCTGTGATTCACGATCGACTACCACCATCATTAGAAGATACATGCGGTTGCCACGTTTTTCTTTACGCTCTAAAATAACCGCTACACTATGAGGGATTTCCTCATGTGTTTTAAATAAGATCTTTTCACGAACAATTTCACACATTCTAAAATTAATATCATGATCCGACTTCATTTCTTCAGGAAACATTGGCTCGCCTTCTGGCAAATACCCTTTGAACACCTTCAACAACTCTTCGAGATTGTCTTTATCCAAAGCACTGATTGGAACAATATCATTAAAGTCATATTGTTTCTGCCAATACATCAAACGCTTTAATAATTGTTCCTTACCAAGCTTATCAATCTTATTCATGATCAATACAACCGGTTTATGTAATGTTTCAATACGTTTTAAGATGAATGAATCTCCAGTTCCAAAGGCTTGAGAGCCATCTACGATCCATCCGATCACGTCACAATCTTCCATTGCTGAATAGGCATTCTTATTTAAGACGCGTCCAAGTTGTTGTTGCGGCTTATGAATACCCGGTGTATCTACAAACACATATTGACAATCTTCATTTGTCAAAATACCCGAAATATTGTTTCTTGTCGTATTCGGTTTGTCCGACATGATTGCGATTTTTTCTTTTAACAATGCATTCAACAATGTTGATTTTCCTGCATTGGGTCTTCCTACGATCGCAATAAATCCTGATTTATAATTACTCATTTTACCTCCGTTTTAAAATAGTTTGGGCAAAAATACATAAAGCCCAATACATGCGGCAAGCATGCTGATAATAAAGACAGCTCCTGCGGCCATATCCTTAATATGTTTGGCTTGTTCTGTATGTTCAAGAGAAATATAATCAACGCATCTTTCAATACACGAATTGATGATTTCACTAAACCATACTAAACCAATGGCGAAAATCAACATCATCCACTCATTTAGTGAACAATGAAAGAGAATGCCGCACAATATGACAATCAATCCAAAGATGCCTTGAAGACGAATACTGCGATCACAAGTGAAAGCGTAAAACAGGCCTTGAAAAGCATATTTAAATCTACCTTTGAACCAATTCATCTAAGATCTCATCCTGTAAAGCAAACATCACCTTTTCATCCTCTTCCTTCATGTGATCATATCCCATTAAATGAAGTAATCCATGGCAGAATAAGAAACATGCTTCACGACGAATCGAATGACCATAGGCTTTAGCTTGATCACGAATCGCTTGCACATTGATGAAAATATCACCAAGTTCATATTGGTCTTCTTCAATCCACATATCACTCATATCATCTTGAATCGCAAAGCTAATGACATCTGTAGGACGGTCAACATTACGATAGTCACGATTAATTTCGTGAATCTGTTCAGGTGTTACATAAATTACCGATAAACTCCAGTCTCCCTTTCTGTCTAACACCTTGCAGGCACGTTCTAATATCATTTCAAAATCTTTTTTGTATCGATAGACACTTCTATCTTTTGCGTTATTTGTAAAAATTATTTCCATGCCTTGATTATACACTAAACCAAGAAAAAAAAACTTTTTTTTCGAAAAAATCAAACATCTAAATAACGTGCCGGTTTGTTTCAAGTCGTCCGGTAACATTTCGATATCCACTCCATCTTTCTGAATCATTCGATATTCCGATTCATTCATTCTTTATTGATGAAGTTTTTATTATATGCATTTTTATAAATACTTCAGAATTTCATCCATGATCTATGTATCTATCATCCAGTAAGATATCATAAACTTCTGATCCTGTTCTGATACCAAAATCTTAATATAAAAAAGAGTTCAAAACGAACTCTTACTTTGTAGTTTCTCTAAATAATTTTGAGAATGAAATTTCAATATCTTTGTTCTGTTTAACCGTCTCATCTTCCACTAACATCTTAGTTAGTAAACGCATCGCAACAGCTCCTAAATCATATTCAGGAATGTTGTAAGTTGAAATTGTTGGACGCATCATTGTCAAATATTTTGAGTTCAAGATACATACAAGTTCTGTGTCATCTGGAATTGAATATCCGCATTCTTTACATGCGTTCATTAAAGCGATGGCCTGAGAATCACGGAATGTGATGACCATACGACTTGGCTTGTGGTTCTTGTAGTAGTCTGATAAGAATGTGTAGCTTGATTTGTAGCTATCATCGTATGTAACATACTTATCAAATACCAATCCTTTTTCTGCATAAGCACGATCTACACCCGCTTTCAATTGTTCCATCATAGAAAGATTCAATTTATCTTCTACCATAGAGATATCATCAATGCCCTTTTCGAAGCATTCATTCACAAATTCATAAGCCATACGTTCGAAGTTGATATATACATTTCCAACGTTACCAATCTTTTGGCCTTTTAATTTACTTCCAACTACAACCATTGGAATTTGGTATTCATGTAAAACTTCCATTTCATCTTCTGAGAAGTTGTCGTTAAACAAGATAACACCATCGACACGTGATTTAATAATAGATTCAATCACATCCTGCATTTTTGAAATTCCCTTGCTTGTTGTATGGAACATGATGTTGTAGTTATAGATTTTTGCGACATCCATCAAACCATTCAAGATTTTTGCGTTGTACGCAAACAATTTCTCGCTCATTACGATTGAAATTGTCGTAGTTTTAGACAATGCTAAACCTTGCGCAATCGCATTTGGTTTATAACCCAATTTTTCAATCGCTTGTTGAACACGCATACGTGTATCTTCACGCACTACATTACTATCATTAATAACACGTGATACAGTTGCCAATGAGACATCGGCTTCTTTGGCAACATCATAAATGGTAATTCGTTTCATTCCTATTCGTCCCCCTTATTAAAAATCTTCTTTAATCCACTAAACAATGCTTCGGTAGCTTTACCCGTTACTTCTTCTGCTTTATCAACGGCACGAATAACAGAATCATTCGTACGAATTTCATCGACTTTTTCATCCGCCTTATCAATCACCTTGCGCAAAGAATCATTTTTTCTTAGTGTTTCTTTTCCATATTTAAAGCCATCAACAACCAATCCAGCTGTACCCTGTAAGAATTCTTTTCCAGCTGACATTGTCTGTTTAAATTGTTCACTTTCACTTACTTCAACCACTTTATCCTTTGTCGAAGAAAGAATATCTTTCACATCATCTTTTGCCTGCGATAATGCTTCCTTAACCTTTTCAGGATCTGAAGCATCCTTTAATAAGTCACGCACATCATCGAATAATTTTTCGATTTTGCTCTTGGCACCCTCAATAATTCTTTCATTATCTGTATTTTCGGATTCATGCATTACTTCAAGCTCTAGCATCGATTCTTTTTCTAAATCATCAATTAATTGTTTTTCATCCATGTCATTCATCCTCCTTTGTTTCTATGCTTTCTTTTCCAGTTTTTTTACTTTGAAACCAGTCTTTGGCATTTTGTACATTTTCACTGAACGCACCAACCACATTTATAAATGCTTCTTTTGCGGTTTGATTTATCTCATCCACCGTATTTGAAATATTTTCTGCCGTTTTTAATGGCGCATCTAGTTTTTTCAATTGATCATTGGCCGTATCCAATGTTTTTGAAACTTGTTTTAAAGTTTCAATCAATTGTTTCAAAAAAAGAATCATATAAATTAATGCGATGACACCAACGATGGGTAACACATATGAAAATGCACGAGCTAATGTACTCATAAAGATATCTAAACTCACAATACCACCTCAGAAAGATTATAACATGAACTTTCTAACTTATCTATTTATTTTGAAACTTTTTTCACAAGTGTGTAAACGCTACAAATAATAAAGGAAGTGTCGAATTACTCAAACACTTCCATAAAATACATTCTAGACGCAAAATTTAGGGAAATGATGAACATGTTCACCATAAACGCAGGCTTTCATTTAACACTCACATATCTCTATACTCTTCAAAACAAGATATGCTTAAATCGATGTATGACCATGTTGTTTTTTTCATATTTTCTTTGAAATCAGCTCATCCTTTATTATTTTCTCTGTTAATTCAAGTATTTTCGTATGAATGGAGTGAATGGCTTTTGAAAACTCCACATCATTTTTTCCGGTAGGATCACTCAATCCCCAATCTTCTCTATATTTGCATGGAATTGCAGGACAATTTACATTACATCCCATTGTGATCACAATATCTACTTGCGGTATTTCTGACAACAGTTTGGAATATTGTGTTTTTTCCATGTCTATTTGATACATGTCTTTCATTAAACGTACGGCATCTTGATTGATTTGTGGTTTTGTTTCTGTTCCAGCGGAATAGCTTTCAAATACATTTGAAGAAAGATGTTTTGACAATGCTTCCGCAATTTGACTACGACACGAATTATGTACGCAGATAAAAGCCACCTTTGGTTTTTTCATAAATACATACCCACCTTTCCTAGTTTTTAGCTTCGTCTTAGGTCAATGTTTTTCCATAGGATATGATTTCACTTCTTCTGTCTTAACAGAACAAAAAGCCTATATCCTAATGAAAAGGTATAGACTTTTATCCTTAGATACTCTTATAAGATTTTTTCTAATTTATCTCTCAATAAGTAGATGTCCTTACTAGACATAAAGACGAAGGCTGCTGGAGCTAATTCTTTTAACTTTTCAGCTGAAGCATCATCTACATCTAATAAAATCGCATTAGGACAACGATCCATTAAATCTTGAATTGTGACTGTGATTGTTTCATCTTCTCTTACGGCATTTTTAGGGAAATCCAGTAAACATACTTGATCCGCCGTATTTAAACTCTTCGCAAAGTCATCCAAGAAATATTGTAGACGTGAATAACGATCTGGTTTATATAACGCTACGATTTTCTTTTTTGGATATTTTTTACGAACTGCATCAATCATTAGACGAATCGCTGTTGGATGGTGTGCATAGTCATCGACTAATACACTATCCTTGACTTCATCAATCACAAATCGACGAGCGATTCCTTTGTAGTCTTGTAAGCCTTGTACAATGATATCGGCTGGCATACCTAACATATGGGCTAGCGCAAAACATCCTAAGGCATCCTGCATAAAGGCATCTCCCACTTCATTTAATTCAACGTGAGCTAGAATTTCACCATTATGCTTACAATCAAAATGCATACCAAATGGGCCTTGTTCTATATGAATGGCTTGATAATCATTGCCATCCTTTAAACCATATGTAGTTACTGGCACATTGTAGTGTAGATTTTTAAGGTGTTCATCATCCCCAAAGATGACAATGCTTTTTTTGACTTGGTTTGCAAAACTTTGGAATGCCGATACATAATCATCCATATCTTTATAGTAGTCAATGTGATCCAATTCAATATTCGTGATGATCGCATAATCTGGATGATATGTCAAGAAATGTCTTTGAAATTCACAAGATTCTAATACAAAATGGTTGGCATGTTCTGGCATATAGCCATGGCCATCTCCAATTAAGTATGCACATTCATCTTGTAAAGAAAGAACTTGGCCTAAAATACCTGTTGTTGTGGACTTACCATGCGTTCCCGCAACACAGATGGAACTGTATGACTCTAATAAAATACCTAAGTATTCATTATAATAATATGTTTTTACAGTTGGATTGTCCATCGCTGCTTTCACTTCCGGATGCGTTTGATCAAAAGATAAACCAATGATCACTGTGTCATTGTCCTTGATGTTAGCAGAACTGAACGAATAGATTGGAATATGACGTGCTCTTAATCCATCTTCTGTAAAGATATATTTATCGATATCACTACCTGTGACCTCTTTATGTTCATCATGTAAGATACATGCCAAGGCAGCCATACCTGTTCCTTTAATACCAATAAAATGATAAGCCATTTTATTCACCTTCTTTGTCAAATAACGATTCTTGTTTGTTGGTTTCCTTTTTTGGCTTCTCTAACATTTCAGAAAGATTCATATTTTTCTTTGATTCTTCAAGCTTGTATTCAGGAATGGAATCCGCAGGCTGCATACTTGGTAAGTATGTTCCATACATTGGAGATAAGATCTTTGAGAAATCTTCATCTTCTGGTTTGTTTAACGTAATCGCATCGTGCACTTTATCAAATTCTTTTTTAGAATCTTCCACATTTCCAAAGATTGGAGAAATGACTGGTTGATAATCTAAATCTTCGGCAACACGACGTACTTTTACGGATTTATGACGATCATATTTATACACTTTTTGTTTCGGTTTTGCTTCTTCTTGCGCAATCGAATCGACATCTAAGCCTTGGAAAATTGTTGTTTTCTTAGGCTTAGGTTGAATAATCGCCTTTTCAAAAATAGGAGAATTCATAAAGTTTTCAGGATCCGTTTCAATAGAGCTTTCTGCTTCCTTTAAAATTGGCTCTGGCTTTACAACTTCTTCTTCTTGAACTTGTGGCTCTGCAACAACAGGTTCAGGTGTTACTTCTTCTTGTTTCGCAGGTTCTTCTACGACTTCTTCTTCATCGTCTTCTTCAACATCTTCATTGAAGATCGCATGCATTAAATCCTTTAACATATTTCCTTCTCACTTTCTATTGTCTGATTCAGAAATGCTTCTATTTCTTCTTTTGTCTTGCGAAGTGTAGAAACAAATCTTGATATTTCTTTTCCATCCTTGAAACATATAAAGCTAGGAATACCCATCACTTCATATTCAATCGCAATATCCATACAATGATCACGATTTAAAGAATAGAACTGTAAATCACTAAATTGCTCTTCAATTTCAGGCAAGAAAGGTTTGATGTACATACAGTCTGGACACCAAAATGCCGTAAACATCATCACTTGAATGCCTGAATTTGTTAATGCGTTTAAAAATTCATCTTTATTACGAAGTTCAGTCATGTGCATATCTCCAAACACAACGATAAATTGGCTGACCTAAAGAAATGAATTTTTGTTCATATTCTGTAATCGCATCTTCATCATGTTTTTCACGACGATAATCTACACTGATTTCAACCATCTTAAAACCAGCATTTTGAAATTCAATCAAGCTATACTCAAATAAAGCACTGTTATCGGTTTTCATTTGGATTTCACCATTGAAAGATAAAATACGCTTGTATTGATCTAAAAAAGTAGCGCTGGATAAACGTCTTTTCGCATAGCGCTTTTTAGGCCATGGATCCGAGAAATTCAAATGGATCACATCCACTTCACGCGGACCAAACCATTCTCCAATGGAACTCGCATCTTCTTGAATCAGTTTCAAACGTTTCTTTTCTGTATCCTCATCGTATTTTTTTGCGGCAATACCTGCAGCACTCTCATTCTTTTCAATCGCAATAAATCCAGTGTCTGGATACATCTTAGCCATATCTAAAGAATAGTTTCCTTTACCACATCCAATTTCGATATGTAAAGTATCTGTATCCAATAGCTTTTTCCAGTTTCCTGCTTGTTTGGATGGTTCTTTTACTAAACAACTCGCAGTAGGCAAATAGTCTGTTGCCCACTTTACTTTACGCATTCTCATATTAGCTACACAATGCCACGATCGCATCGGCATAAATACAGATAGCTTGTAATAAGTTATCTAATTTAATACCTTCATCGCGTTGGTGACATCCTCCTACAAAAGCATCGGTTTCTATCACTTCATTTGGAAGTTCTGGTCCATAAGATACAAAATTTTCAAATTTACGAGCATACGTTCCACCACCAATTGTGATTGGACAAGAGAAAGTATCGCCTGTGTATTTTTGGTAGACACTCATTAAATCTTTCACTAAACGAGAATCTGGGTCTACGAATAATGGTGTTGAATCTCCACGATTTTCTGCTTTGATATTTGAAGTCAAGTTTGCACAAGTTGCATCAAATTTTGACATGATTTCATCGGCATTTGTATCATTTGGATAACGAATATCAATTAAGATGTCTGTTTCATTGTTTTCCATATTGACAATACCCGTATTCATTGTCAAGAAAGACATATATAAACCATCTTTTTCAATACCTACTGGTTTACCCATCCAGTCTTTTAGTAAGAAATATAAATCTTTTGAAAGTTGATCATTATAGGCTTCACCAATAAAGTTCAACAATAAGACGGCGGCATTTACACCATTATATGGCATAGCTGCATGCGCAAATGCACCATCAATATGTAAAGTTACACCATCTTCACTTCTTTTGATGGAACCCTTAACGCCTTGCGTAGCACAATAAAATTTAAATAAATCTTCTTGTTGATAACTCATGACATCCACTGTGACATCAGCTTTACCAATCACGATATTTGGACGGCTTCCCGCATGAAGTTTCTTGATGACAGTTGCATCACTACTTACTAAGCCAACATGTAAGCCACCTTTTTCACCATAAATAACTGGAAAATTGGCATCTGGTACAAATCCCATTTGTGGAACTTCGGCATGATCAACATAGTAGTTCATACATTCCATACCTGATTCTTCATCGCATCCCGTAATCAACATGACTCTTTTTTTCAAAGGAATGTTTAAGTCACGAATCATCTTTAATGCATAGTATCCAGCTAATGCAGGACCTTTATCATCCATAACACCACGTCCAAAGATGTAGCCATTTTCTAATGTTACTTTTAAAGGATCTTTTGTCCATCCTTCGCCTAGTGGCACAATGTCCAAGTGTCCTAAAACACCAAATGTTTCTTCTCCTTGACCATATTCAACAACACCTGCATATCCATCAATGTCTTTGGTTTCAAAGCCATCGCGCTTAGCCATATCTAACATGGCATCCAATACGTCACGACAGTTTTTTCCAAAAGGAGCATTTTCAGCTTTCGTTGATTCATCACGAACACTTTCATATGATACAAGTGTATTTAAGTCTTTTAAGAAATCGTCTTTATATTTAAGTACTTCTGTATTAAAATCCATAATTTTCACCTCTACCCAACTATTTTACCACATAGTCAAGAAAAAAGAACTCGTTTTTAACGAGTTCCTAACTTTTACGCTTCTGTTTTTTCTTCTTCTGTTTTAGGTTTTGGAAGTAAAGCTTTTGCACTTACATTGATACGACCCTTATTGTCGATTTCTGTAACCTTAACATCGATGATATCGCCAAGTTTTAACACGTCTTCTACTTTATCTACACGGTGGTGAGAAATCTTAGAAATGTGTAATAAACCATCTGTATTACCAAACAAGTTCACGAAAGCACCGAATTTTTCAAGACGAACAACTTTAGCTGCATATACATCTCCAACTTTGGCAACACGTACGATGTCACTAATCATTTGTTTCGCCTTTTCGATTGTATCGTAATCATTGTGATAGATGACTACTTTTCCATCATCATCAATATCAATTTTTACATTGTCACATTGTGCAATGATTTCGTTGATCATTTTTCCACCAGGTCCGATTACATCTTTAATCTTATCTGGATCAATGTTCATCATCGCAATCTTAGGTGCATATGGACTCAATTGTTCTCTTGGACTTGAGATACATGCCAACATGTTATCTAAGATTTCTAAACGTGCCTTGTGAGCTTGTGCCAATGCTTCTTCGAAGATATTTTTAGTAATACCTGTTACTTTGATATCCATCTGTAAAGCTGTGATACCATTTTTCGTTCCGGCAACCTTAAAGTCCATATCTCCAAAGTGATCTTCCATACCTTGGATATCTGTTAAAACAGTATATTTACCTGAATTATCATCCATGATCAATCCCATCGCAATTCCCGCAACAGGTGCTTTGATTGGAACACCAGCAGTCATTAAAGACATTGTTCCTGCACAAATACTTGCCTGAGAACTAGATCCGTTACTTTCCATAACATCCGCTACTGTACGAATTGTATATGGGAATTCATCTACACTTGGTAACACTTGAGCTAAAGCTCTTTCACCTAAGGCACCATGGCCAATTTCACGACGTCCTGGATTTCCCATACGTCCAGTTTCACCAACACAATATGGTGGGAAGTTATAGTGGTGCATGAAACGTTTTGAATCGACAACAGTTAAGTCATCGATAATCTGGTTGTCATTTAATGCACCCAATGTAGTTGTAGATAATACCTGTGTTTCTCCACGAGTAAATAAAGCCGAACCATGAACACGAGGAAGTAAATCCACTTGTGAGTTCAATGGACGGATTTCATCGATTTGACGGCCATCTGGACGTACTTTGTCTTCAATGATCAAACGACGTACTTCGTCTGCTTCAATACCACGACAGATTTCACGAGCTTGTTTCACCGCATTGTTTTGATCTTTTTCAGATTCATATTCTTTGTTTGCGATCATTTGGGCTGCTTCATCTGTTAAATCATCAATTTTTCCGTAACGCTCTAATTTTTCTTTAATCGATACAGCTGCACGAATTTGTGCTTCAAAGTTTGCACGAACTTCACTATTGATTGTTTCATCTACAGCATACAATTCAATTTCACGTTTTTCTTTACCACAAGCGACTACGATTTCTTCTTGGAATGCACATAATTTTTTGATTTGTTCATGTCCAAACATCAATGCCGCAAGCATATCTTCTTCGCTAACTTCTTTAGCACCAGCTTCAACCATGTTTAAAGCTTGTGCAGTACCCGCAACAGTTAAATCGATATCACTTTCTTCCATTTGAGCCACTGTAGGGTTGGCAACCAATTCTCCATTGATACGTCCAACTTTAACACCTGCGATTGGTCCATTGAATGGAATATCTGAAATACATAATGCCAATGAAGCACCAAACATAGCTGCCATTTCAGGACTTGCATCTTGATCTACACTTAATACCGTGTTGACAACCTGTACTTCATTACGGAATCCTTCCGCAAATAAAGGGCGGATTGGACGGTCGATCATACGCGCTGTTAATGTCGCATGTTCGCTTGGTCTTCCTTCACGACGTAAAAATCCTCCTGGAATTTTTCCAACAGAATATAATTTTTCTTCAAAACTTACTGTCAAAGGGAAAAAGTCAATCCCTTCTTTTGCCTGGTTTGATGCACATGCAGTTGATAAAGTCACCGTATCTCCATAACGGATAATAACGGCTCCATCAGCCTGTTTTGCGATTTCACCAGTTTCTACTGTGATCCCCCGACCACAAAAATCTAAATGAAACTCTTGTTTCGCCATTTTTTCACCTCAATCATACTTTTATATTCTATCAAATAAATGCATAAAAAAAAAGTAATCTTTTCGATTACTTTCTTAAACCTAATTTAGCGATCAATGCTTTGTAACGGTCTAAATCTTTACCCTTCAAGTAAGCTAACAATTTTTTACGACGACCAACTTTTTTCATCAATCCACGTTGTGAGTGGTAATCGTGTTTGTGTTCTTTGAAGTGTTCAGTTAAACGGTTGATTTCTTCAGTCAATACAGCGATTTGAACTTCAGGAGAACCTGTGTCACCTTCGTGTACTGCATACTCTTGCATAATTGCTTGTTTTTCAGATTTTAATAACATTTTTCTTCCTCCATGTATATTAGTCCTTTTCTACCGAGCGAAAGGTTGGAAGTTTCCAGACTCTCAGTACAAAAGCTATTAAATGATATCATTCTATCATCATAAAATCAACTAGAATCGTATTTAATATTTCAAGTCCAGCATCATTTAAATAGATACATTCCCCTTCGAAACAAAAATACTCATGATACGTATCTAATACAGTGGCATAATGATTTTTAAAATCATTCTGATATTTCAAATTCCATTCTCTTATATTCAATCCAAACTTTGTACGCAATGCCATCATGATCGCATCCATACCTCGTTCAGATAGTGGTTCAGGAATATATGTAGAACAAGGACCCTTCAAACAATACTGCTTTAAACTTGTCGTATTATCATAACGAATGCCATCAATTCTTCCACTTGCGCCACAGCCAAAGCCATAGAAGTCTTTATCTTGCCAATAGGCTAAATTGTGTTTGGAATAATAGCCTGGCTTACAAAAGCTAGAAATCTCATAATGAATATACCCAGCTGCTTCAAGTGTTTTCGTAATGTATTCAAACATATCCGCTTCAAGATCTGGATCGCAAGGCTCTACACCTGTCTTTCCAAATATTGAATTTTCTTCGATCTGTAAAGAATAGATGGATAAGTGTGGTATATCTAAACTTAAAAATGTAAAAATATCTCTTTTCACATCTTCCATTGTTTGATTGGGAAGTCCAAAAATTAAATCAATGGAGAAATTATGAATACCACTTTCTTGAATCCATCGAATCACATTCTTAGCCTGATTGGATGTATGTCTTCTTCGACAGACTTTCAATAGATCATCATTAAAGCTTTGTACACCCAAACTAATACGGTTGACTCCCAAAGAAACATAAGATGCTAGTTTTTCTTCATCTAAGGATTCGGGATTGCATTCTACAGTAAATTCATCAATACTTGATGGAAAGCCATTTCTTATCGATGCAAAATCATCCAAACTCAATACACTTGGTGTGCCTCCACCAAAATAAAGAGTATGAAGATTTGAAATCTTATACTCTTGAATTTCTTGTATTAACTTTTCTTTCCAACTTGAAAAGAATTGTTCATTTTTTTGAATACGGACAAAATCACAATACGCACATATCGAATCACAGAACGGAATATGTACATAGGCTGATGGTACCATTAGTCGTCATCCATACTTAAAACGGCCATGAAGGCTTCTTGAGGAATCTCTACCGATCCAACCATCTTCATACGTTTCTTTCCTTCTTTTTGTTTCTCTAACAATTTCTTTTTACGCGAGATATCTCCGCCATAACATTTTGCCAATACGTTTTTACGCAATGCCTTAATGTTTGTACGTGCAATGATCTTTCCACCAATGGCTGCCTGCACAGGAATTTCAAATTGCTGCTTAGGAATCAAGTCTTTTAATTTTACGGCCATCGCATTACCGCGGTTGTACGCAAAATCTCTAAAGACAATCGTAGATAGGGCATCGACGATCTGTCCATTTAATAAAATATCCATCTTTACTAGACTGCTTGTACGGTATCCACTAAATTCATAGTCAAAACTAGCATATCCTTTTGTACAAGATTTCATCTTATCAAAGAAATCATAAATAATTTCACTTAATGGCATTTGGTAAACCATCATCATACGAACATCATCTAAAACTTGAAGGTCTACATATTCACCACGTTTTTTCTGACAAAGATCCATCATCGGACCCACAAATTCTTTTGGCACCATGATGTCACACTTCACATATGGTTCCTCAATATGATCCACTTTTTGAGGTTCTGGTAAAGCCGATGGGTTATCAACTTCTTCCATAGTACCATCTGTTTTATAGACATGATAAATTACGGAAGGACTTGTTGCGATCAAACTAAGATTGTATTCACGCTCTAAACGTTCTTCAACTACGTCCATATGTAATAAGCCTAAGAATCCGCATCGGAATCCAAACCCTAAAGCTTGTGATGTTTCCGGTTCATAGTGTAGAGCCGCATCGTTTAATTTTAATTTGGACAATGCTTCTTTTAAGTCGTCATAACGCGCATTGTCTACAGGATACAAACCACAATATACCATTGGATGCATTTCACGATATCCAGATAGTGGCTCACTTGCAGGATTGGATGCAACTGTAATCGTATCACCGACACGAACATCTTCAATGTTTTTAATGGCTGCACTGACCCATCCTACATCTCCACAGTTCAACTGGTCTTCCACAACTTCTTTTGGTGTACGAACACCCACTTCTGTGACTTCATATTCAGCGCCGGTTGCCATAAAGCGAATCTTATCTTTTGGTTTGATTGTTCCATTCTTTACCGATACAAACGCAATGATTCCACGATAGGAATCATAGAAAGAGTCAAAGACTAAAGCTTGTGTTGGTGCTTCTTTATCCCCTTTTGGACTTGGTAATTTATGCACGATTTCTTCTAGCACTTTATCCACATTCAATCCCGATTTAGCACTGATTTCAACCGCTTCACTACAATCTAATCCAATCAAGTCTTCAATTTCTTTTTTTACAACTTCCGGTTGGGCACTAGGAAGATCCACCTTATTTAATACAGGCAAGATTTCCAAGTCGTTTTCTAATGCCAAATATACATTAGCTAAAGTCTGTGCTTGTACGCCTTGAGCTGCATCGACAACTAAGATAGCCCCATCACAAGCCGCTAAAGAGCGAGACACTTCATATGTAAAGTCGACATGGCCTGGTGTATCAATAAGATGGAACAAATAGTCTTGTCCATTTTTGGCATGATATACAAGCTGTACGGCATTTAATTTAATGGTGATACCACGCTCTCTTTCTAGATCCATTGAATCTAGAATCTGATCTTTCATTTCACGCTTTTCTACCGTATCTGTAAGTTCTAAGATACGATCGGCTAACGTACTTTTTCCGTGGTCAATATGTGCAATGATGCAAAAATTTCGAACATTCTTTTGATCCATAGATTTCCCCCTACTCTACAATATTTCCGACTAAGTTACGACCCTGTCCATTAAAGAAGCTTGCACAATCCATGACTGGCTTTCCTTCCATTTGACAAGTTTCAATCACAAGTGTACCTGTATGAAGTCCAATACCTAGCTTATTTTTACCAATCTTGACTAAAGAGGCAAACGAATTCTCTTCATTTAAATAACTTGCCTTTAAGATTTTAAATTTCTTTCCTTTTAATAATACATAAGCACCTGGTGCATCTGAAAAAGCACGAATTTGATTCAAGATATGTTCATCATCCTGATTTAAATCAATATGCTCTTCTTCTTTGGATAAGACAGGAGAGAATACAACTTGACTCTCATCTTGTTCGACATAGACCGCCTTACCTGAACAAATCTCTTCAAAATGAGAAAGCAATAATTCTCCAGCACAAATGGCCATTTTATCAAATAAAGATGTAGAATTGTCTTCAGGCAATATTTCAATTTCCTTTTGAGCTAAAACAGGTCCCGCATCCATTTTAGGTGCCATTTTCATCAATGACATTCCACTTACTTTATCACCATTCCAAATAGCTCTTTGGATAGGGGCTCCCCCTCTATATTTAGGAAGCAAAGAACCGTGAAGGTTCACACAACCATACTTTGGAAGATCCAAGACTTCCTTAGGAACAATTTGTCCATAAGCACATGTCACAATTAAATCAGGGGCAAAATCAAGAATCGTTTGATAGTCTGACTTAATTTTAACAGGCTGAAATACAGGAATGTCATATTCTAAAGCCACTTCTTTGACTTCTGAATAGATTAGCTGTTGTTTTCTACCCTTTTTCTTATCCGGCTGTGTTACCACCAAGCCTACATGTATATCGTTTTCTAACATTGTTTTTAATACGACACTAGCAATTTTGGGTGTTCCCATAAAAATAATGCGTCTATTTTCCATAATATCACTCCAATACTAGAGTATTATAGCGTATTTTTTTGAAGTTGTGTTGCAATAAATCAGAAATTTTGCTATAATCCATTTGCAATTTATGTCAGGAGGTGCACTTCATGCCACAGATTAAATCTCAAAAGAAACGTGTTAAAACAAATAACAAGGCTCACAAATTAGTCGTATCTAAAAAATCAGCATTGAAATCAAGTATTAAAGCTGTATTAGCAGCTGTTGATGCTAAAGATAAAGAAGCTGCTGTAGCAGCTTACAACGACTGTAGTTCAAAATTGGACAAAGCCGTAGCTAAAGGTATTCACCACAAAAACTACGCTAGCCGTCAAAAAGCACGTTTAGCAAAAGCTATTAACGAAATCGCGTAATGAAGGATTAAGAAGTCATATGACTTCTTTTTTTGTACCCTGTCTCAATCGGATGATCTTTTTTATTTTCTATCAAAAGAGTGATCTTTACCGCAAAAGATCACTCTTTATCTTTTAATCATTAGCTTTATCGACATGCAGTTAATACACTTGAGTAATTTACATCACATCAACATATCATCCATGATATTATCTATTTTTTCTCTTTCAATACTATTCTCTAAATACGATATTTTTTTCTTAAATAAATGCTTTGTGCTTCAAGAACCTTATCTCAGCAAAAACGGAAACATGATTTATAAAAGTCAATCTGCTTCTGATACGCAGGTACAAAACTATTAACGCCGCTCCAATGGCTTGGTACAAGTTTTAATTGTTTAAAAGTATCATAATCTTGGTTTGTATCAATAAATGCTTTGATAGCAATAATTCTTATATCATCATCCAGTTCGCATTTACCTTCAAATATATCTTTGATACAATCATTAAATGCATTATCTTCTACAATTAACTTTATCCATTGTTATTGCCTCTGGCTGGCAGCAGAACTATTATCCTCTCTATTCACCAACAACTCTTTGAATATATTCCCAAACGTCCATATATACAAATCTTCTTTCAACAGATTGTAAAGTATTGACACAAAATCTAAATCGCCCTTAAATAATTCATTCAATTTTTCTAACAAATATGTTCAAATATCAAATAGATTCGATAAATAAGATCCAATAATTAGTGGATTAGAACTATAATTTAAAACAAAATATAAGCATATTTTTCTATATATATCAGGCTCAATGCTTAGAAATTTATCCAACACCTTTATATTTCTATACTTAGCAACTTTTTCAACATTCGCGACATCATCTTTTAAAAAAATTATAAACTCATGCAACATGTTTTCATTCACTTTTTATTCTGGCAATGTATCAAAGAAAATATAACGCCAATACATCTTTTGAGGAAATTGAGCTTCTTTAACGGACTCAAAAAATTGTTATGAATCAGTTTTCCTATTCAACACATGTAATATTTTTGTAGGATGAACATCTAGATTAGGACCACATCTCATAAACTCGTCTAAGAATACTTTTAATTTTTCTACATCAAACTGATTAACAATAAGATTAATTCCTTCGTTACTATAAAAATCATTCCGATTTTTGGTTATATCAGTAAATAAGTGATTTTCTGTTTGTACAAAATTTTTAATTTTTGATGTGGAAAGACTTTTTCTATATTGTTTTATCGCTTCTTTTCTAGTTTCATCATATTCCATATTTGAATTTTGATAATTGAATGTAAGTAATTGATGCAGTTCCCATAAATCTCCATGCAACATTGAGTCCCATTTTTCATCGATTGAAAGACTAAGTTTATTTATGTTATTAGACAAACAATTAATCAATTCAAAAAAAATCAATATCATCACAACATATCTCTGAGAGCAACTTTTCAACATATTCACAATATCCCTTTACTAATTCAATATCGACATCTCCATAAAGGTGGTTTGCGTAATCATATAAAAAATTCATAACTCTCTTTTTTAAAAATTTATTATTCGCTAAGATCAACATTATATCCCAACAAACGCTTCGATATTCTTTCAATCCTTCAGAATATGTGACATTGAAATTGCAAAATTTTATTGTATTGTTTCTGCCCATTTCAATTGGTTGAAAGTTAAAGCCCAACGAATATGAAGTCATTTCAAACCAACTATCATTGCGATTTGATTACCATTCTCAATAGCACTTGCTAAATATTTAGATATTACTACTTCTGTATAATAATCAAAATTAGCAGATTCTACATCAATTCCATAATTGTTTTCAAGCCATGAACAACCACATTTAAGAAACACTTCACTTTTTATGCAATATTCTAAAAGTAGATCCATTACATAATTTAAATAGTTACTGTTATGATATCCAGTCAAAAAATTTAAACCATCTCTATCCAATGATCCTTCGTAAATTTTGAAATCAACACTGGGAGGATTGAAATTTCCCTCCTTTAAATTTTGAAGTTTACTTTTTAAGAACATATAACTATTGGCTTAACAGATACATCGGTGACTTGTTAATATAACTGACATTAATGATCTCTATTTAAGACTTAATGTATAGGTGTAAACGAAAGAGAGACTACACTTATGACAAGAACTTCAAAATATTTAAACCAAGATACTATCGCTGCTTTACAATCTTTTCAAATCGAAAAGATTGATCGTGAAATCACTGATTACCTAGATACAAACAATAAAATGAATACGTATCATTTTGAATACTGTCCTAAATGCGGATGTTATCATCCTCGTTTAATTAAAAGCGGTTTTGCTAACTCTGGTAAACAAATGCTTCGTTGTAAAGAATGCGGAAAACGTTTTGTTGTGGACTGCGGTCAGCTTACTTTTTATTCTCATCAAAACCAATCCAAATGGAATGAACTTATCCTGGATACATTGAATGGTGTATCCCTTAAAGAAACAGCTGCTAAAATCAACGTGAATGAACGTAATGTTTTTAATATGCTCCATAAACTATTGGTTAGTCTAGGAACTGAGGAACGTCCCATACACAGTAGGTAATGAAGTTGAGATGGATGAAAAATATACTCCTTACAATCATAAAGGAACTAAAATTGATGGAGTAGAACCTAAACATCGTGGAACACCTGCTACAAAAAGAGGCTTGTCTAATCAGCAGATATGCATCATCACTGCAATACAGAGATTCACTCATACAATTGCCAGAACATTAAATTATGGCAAGCCATCATCTCTAGATCTATTAAGATTTGGTGAATGTCTTGAATCAAAATTTTTTGTAATGCTAGATGGTTCTAACAGTTACAACGAACTTTTAGAAAGTAAGAACTGTACTAAGAAAGTGTTAATCAGTCATGAGTCATATGATAAATTCAATCATTTAAATACAGTGAACAGTTTCCACAAATTGATTGAAGAAAGGCTGCAAAAATATAAAGGGGTAGCATCAAAATATATAAATCGATACAATGCTCTTTTTATCATGCAAAGAGAAACGCAAGGAATGGATAACACAGAAAAGCTACAGTATGTACTACTTAGATTGAAAAACATCCATAAGATCACTCGCTTAAAGGATTTGAAAAACGAATGGTTGTTCGCATAAATGATAAAAAGAAGAATTATGGCAAAGTCACCAAATTGCTAGTTAAACCTAACTATTATATATCTTTTTTATTATTCATGTGTATTCTCACCCCCTAAATACCTTCTCATAAAAGCTAACATCACATCCAAAACAAAAAATGAACAAGGCTATCCCTTGTTCATCATTAAGTTTAGACAGAAGTATTCAAAACCATCATCCTTATCAATCTTACCCATTTTCATCTGTTGATCAAAATCCGCAAGTAAAGATAGATTATAAAGTAAGGCTTCACTTGAAAAGCGCATGGCCTTTTGCATATTTAATTTCACGCGATATGGATTGGCCTTTAACTCTTGGGAAATGGTTGCCTGTGCCTTTCCTTCATCCATTAATACGCGTACTTGGAATAGAAAACGGATTTGACTTGCCAAAAGCGCAACGATAGCTACTGGCTGCATATTCAACTTTCTAAAGTTACGGTAGTAGGCTAACAATAAGATCCCATTTTGACTAAAGAAGGCATCAACCATTTTAAAGATGTCATTCATAGGTTCTACAACTAATAGATTTTGTACATCTTCAAGCGTTGGATGTTTTGAATAGATGGAAATCTTTTCAATTTCATTCTGGATGCACATGGGATCTAGTCCCATTCTTCCTGTCATCCAATCTAATGTTTTAAAATCCACCTTTACACCATATTCCTTTAGTTTATCTTGTACATAGAACTTTTGTGACTTTTCATCTAAAGCTAGACAGGAATATAATGTAGCACAATTACTGATTTCTTTCACCTTTTTCTTTCTTGTATCCAATTTATCACTTGGACATACTAAGACTAGAATCATGTCTGTGTCTTTTCTTACTAGAAAGGGATCGACTTCATAGTTTGTCGTATTCTTACTTGAAAGAAACGTGCAGTTATTGACAATAATCATCTTGTCATCATCAAAGATCGAATAGGCATCTAAATCTTGTAGAACATTGGATATTTCATCTGTTTGAGCATCATAGATATTTATGTTTTCTTGAATGTGATGTCTTTTTTTAATGGCCTCTAGCTTCATAGAAACCATGCTTTTGTCTTTTCCGTATAAAATATAAATCATGTCCATATTATACCAAACATTCCATCGTTTGTGACAAGAAATGAAAGGTGAAATAAAGAATAGATGGCTATACTTCCACAATCACTCGTACATAATGTATTGATATGCAGGGTTTCTAATGTCTTGAGTGTTTCAACACTTGGATGACCATACTTGTTTTTATAACCTGCGCTAATGAGTGCAATCTTACAATCTAAAGAGTCAAGAAAATCTGAGTCTGAACTCGTATTCGATCCGTGATGCCCTACTTTTACGACATCAGCCTTTAAATCATATGTAGCCATCAATTGTTTTTCAATTTGTTTACTCGCATCCCCCATAAAAAGATAGGTGAAATGATCATAGGTAAAATAGCTGATAATACTTGAATCATTGGTATCTTTAGCTTCTCTTTCACTTAATAATAAATAAAATGGATAGTCTACATTGACCTTATCATTTGAATCTTCTATGACTTGTTTGATTTCAATTTTATCTTTTAAACTCTCATATCCTCCATTATGATCAAAGTCATCATGTGTAAGTATCAATGTATCAATCGCATGAATGTTCTTATTTTCTAGAAAGGGCATAATAATTCTTTCGACATTATCACGATATAGGTTTTGCCCACAATCAATCATCACTACGCTTTTATGGAAGGGTTCTACAATAATGCTGCAGTCGGCTTGACCTATATTTAATGTATAGACTTGAAAGAAAGGATTACAATAGATCTCTAGAAATGGAACGATAAATATACATAGATATTTCCATTGAAAGTGTTTTAAGCATTGTATATAGAAGATGATAAATAGAACTATAAATAGGATTTTAGGTGCATAATGGATGGTAAGGTCTGGTAATTTTAGGTGTATTAAATCATACACTGTAAATCCAAATAAGAAGATCAAACCATATAGTTTTCTAAAGATGTTAAAAAAAAGTAATGAAATAAGATTCACTTTCTTAAAGTAAATAAACATCAATCCAATTAAGATCATCTTTTGTACGATCCATTTGTGTTCTGTACAAAAATAAGATACGAGTTGTAATAAGAGTGGACATAAAAAAGATATGGATAGTACTTGATTTGGATAGATTATGCCGAAACAAAAGATCGTAAAAGCCATTTGATTGGGTTTGGATATGAACAATAGAGTACTCAACTGATACAAAATAAATCTTGTGAATGCAAGTGTAAACACAAAGAAATGGCCAAATAAAACACTGAGGACTAGAAGGATTCTTCGAATACGAGTCTCATCCCACTTTCGCTTTAACATATGTAGAACAATGTAGTATGCGCTCATATAGCCATATCCAAGCATCGTATATATTTCATCTATACTTTCATCGTGTATGCCATAGTATAAGGATAAGACAATGGAAGAATTGGGTTTCAACTTTAAGTAGTTGTAGAGTCTAGACTTGAATGATGTTGATTTGTGGACAATTTCTACAGAGTTCGTCTTAAACCTGATATTCTTATTTTCATTGTATCGAGTAAAACTAAATAGCGTAAAATTATCATCTGTATGAATGGGTTCTATGTGTTTGACTTTAACTTCATCTTGAAAGCTTAGATTTAAATCTGTTTGAATAAGTATTTTAGAACCTCTATTTTTACCTATATAGTATCCTTTCTTTATTTCTGTAATTTTATATGTATCCTGTTGTTGAACTTCTTTTGGATATACAAGGATACAGCTTAATAGGCTAAATAAAAAAAATAAAATCAGGATTCTTTTATTTTTAAACCGATAGTATAGATAGACAAGAAAGAAAAGTGTAAAACAGAGTATACAAAGTATTTCTTTTAAGATCAGACAGGCCAAAAAGCCAAGTGAAAGTATCAACATCATAGGCAGATCTTATCCTTGATCTTATTAAACATGGCTGGACCAATGCCTTTGACATTTTGGATTTGTTCTAAAGATTGAAATGTGTTACTTTTGCGATACTCCATGATTCTTTGGGCAATGGCCGGACCAATACCTGGAAGTGTTTGTAGTTCTTCAAGTGTGGCACTATTAATAGAAATGAGTTTTACATCTTGTTTTTCTGGAATCACCACCACATCTTTATCTTGTAGGATATAGTTAAAACTGATTCTAGACGTATCACTGTTTTCTGATAGGCCTCCGCTCATTTGAATTAAACTTGAAATGGAGCTATTTCGCTTTAAAGTATAAACACCCGGATTTTGAATAGCTCCCTTAATTTCCACTTGCATCAATGTGGGCTTGGCTTCTTGTAAGGTAATGGGTGTATACCGGTTAAAGCAGGTAAAGGTAAAGAAAATGAAGAGACAAAAAAAGAGAAGAGTTCGTTTCATAAATATCACCCTTCTCTTATACGTAATTTTTTGATGTTTTTCTATTTAATTTCAAGAATTTTTACATCATATGGTTCTTCAACACGTCTTACAGTACATACATCTCCAACTTTGTGGTCCATGATGACTTCTGCAAGTGGTGTTGTGTTTGAAAGCTTACCATTGAATGGATCCGCTTCAATTGTACCAACGATATTGAATGTTACTTCTTGGTTATCTGATAAATCTAAGATTTTAACAGTAGATCCCAGTTTTACAACATTCTTTTTCTTTTTATCTTCCGCATTATCGACTTCACTAATGATTTCAGCATTTTTGATCATTGCCTCTAATTCACGAATACGACCTTCGACTTGAGCCTGGTGTTCTCTGGCTGCATCATAGTCGGCGTTTTCAGACAAGTCACCTTGTGCACGAGCTTCCTGCAACTCAACGATAACTTCCTGACGAACTTTATGAACTAGGTTTTCATGTTCATTGACTAAATCATTATAACCTTCTTGGGTAACGTAAAATTTTTCATTTGCCATGTGGTATCACTCCTTGTATTTAGCACAAAAAATTATAACATAATCCTTAAATTATGCAAAACATTGTTACAGATTTAAGCCTAATTTTTCGCAGATTTGTTGGTGTTCTTCATATGTTTTTGAATAATATACTTTTCCATCACCATATATATCGGCCGCAAAAAATAGATAATCTGTTTTTTCTGGATTCAATACGGCTTTAATGGCTTCATCCCCCGGATTTAGAATTGGTCCAATCGGTAAGCCTTCATGTAAGTACGTATTGTATGGTGAATCAATTTCCGGATTGGTTTCACAATCTTTTGGATCGTTGAAATCATCATATAATGCATAACATACCGTTACACTCGATTGAAGTTTCATGTCTTGATCTAAACGATTGTAGAAAACACCGGCAATTGTAGCCATATCACCAGGTTCACTTGCTTCAAATTGAACGACACTTGCCAAGCTAATGATTTGATGGATGGATAAGTCACTTTTATCAAATGACTTTTTATTCTCTTTATACATCACATCAAAACGATCTAACAGAACGCGTGTAATATCATCAAGAGAGTCATCTTTTTCCAAAAAATATGTGTCAGGAAATAAATAGCCTTCTAATTTCACTTTATAGTTGGAATTATTTAAATCATCTACATTTAAGAAAGAATAATCCTTTGCGAGCGTTTGAATATAAGAAATATCATTCCATTGATTTAAAATTTCTTCTGAAGAATACTTTCCATCATATAAATTTGATATTTCAGCCGCAATCTCCTTAGCCCATTTGCCTTCCGGTATTTTTAAGACAAGAGCATCTTTCTTTAGTTTTGTACTATCTTGAATGGTAGACAAAATATCTTTTACGCTCATGCCATTATCCAATTCAAAAGTACCTGCCACAAAGTTTGTGTTGTGACTTGCCTTGGCATAAAGCTTGGCAACACTCGCATTTGCGATCAGATTCTCTTTTTTCAAGTTCTCTAAAACTGAATCAAATGATTCATTGTTTTCAATGGTAAACACTACTTCCTTATCCCCGTTGCCCGTACTTGATAGTCCTGTCTTTACGACAAAAATCGAACCAAGACCGGCGATAATTAAAAGACATACAACAACTAATAGAACAACTCTTACAGAATTGACTTTTCGCCTAGTCGGCATTTTCCTCATCCTCAACAAACGTGTTGATTACTTCTTCTACCATTTCCCATTCGGCTTCGCTTTCAATAGGAATCAACTGACCTTTGTCGTCATAGCGAGATGCGAACACTTCGCCCTCATCATTGTCTGGATCTTGGAAAACCACATATTGGCATCCCGTTTCATCACTGTCAAAAGTGAATAAGATGGTCATCTTTTTTTCATTTCCATCTTCATCATATACATATAAACTATTTGAATCTAACATAAATATACTTTTCCTTTCAAAAATAAAGGAGGATCTAGAATCCCCCGTTTTGTCTGTCCAAAAAACTCTGTAAAATTTGAACGGCAGCCATCTGATCAATTACTTTTTTACGTTTCTTACGAGAAACATCCCCCTGTAGTAAGATTTTTTCGGCCGCAACCGTTGTAAGTCGCTCATCCCATAGATGAACTGTAATACCCGAAGACTCTAATTTCTTGGCAAATTCACAAGATATTTCACCACGAATTCCGATATCTCCATTCATGTGCTTTGGCAAGCCTAAAACTACTTCTTTGACTTTATTTTCTTTTAATAGCTTTAAAACTTCTTCTAAACAAGCATCATAATCATCCGATTCAAAACGCACAGTCATTAAAGCTCGACACGTAATATGAAGCGCATCACAAATCGATACACCACATGTTTTTGAACCAAGATCTAAACCAATGATACGATCCATTATTTCTCTAAATACGCGCGTACAAGTTCTTCAATGATTTCATAACGTTCAATCTTTTGAATCAAGTTACGAGCATTCTTGTGAGAAGAAATATACGCAGGGTCGTTACTAATCAAATAACCAGCAATCTGATTTTCTGAATTATAACCACGTTCTTCCAAAGCATCACTTACTTCACGAAGAATCATCTTGATATTTTCACGACGAATCTCTTCCGTAGTAAATGTCATTGTTTCGGTAATGTCTTTCATAATTTCACACTCCTTAACACGTTTTTATTATATATGAATCCAATTCAAAAAGAAAGCGATTTAATAGAAAAATGGGGTGTTATACACCCCAGATACAATACAGACAATCACTTTTTTGCTGAATATCCTCTAAGATAAAGATCCATTTAGCACAAGATGTAAGATTTTGTTCTCGATTCTTTACTTCAATAATAGTCTCAATGGACATCTGCAGCATTCTTCTTTCAAAATCTTCGTACGATTTATTTTGTACGTCTAATCCAAACATTTCATACATCATTGAAAATTCATTATCTTTTACTACATTCAAATCCACTATGATCTTACGCATAGCTTAAGCCTCTTCAAATTGCGCATTATATAACTTCGTATAGAAGCCATTACGCTTCATCAATTCATCATGGCTTCCCACTTCCACAATGTCACCATGATCCATAACGATAATATTATCCGCATCACGAATCGTAGATAGGCGGTGCGCAATCACAAAGCTTGTACGCCCCTTCATCAACTCATCCATTCCCTTTTGAATCAAGACTTCTGTACGTGTATCCACACTGCTTGTCGCCTCATCCAAAATCAAGATTTTAGGATCTGCCAAGAAGGCACGGGCAATCGTTAATAATTGTCGTTGTCCTTGACTAATATTACTAGAAGCTTCATTTAGTACGGTATCATAACCATAATCTAATGTACGAATAAAGTGATCGACATGCGCAGCTTTAGCAGCTTTCATGACCTCTTCATCGGTTGCGTTGGGTCTGCCAAATCGTAAGTTTTCTAAAATGCTTCCCTCAAACAGCCAAGCATCCTGTAATACCATACCCACCATATTACGTAAACCGCTTCTTGTATAGTCTGTAATATTATGGCCATCAATATAAATAGTGCCTGCATTTAATTCATAAAAACGCATCAATAATTTTACAATCGTTGTTTTACCTGCACCTGTAGGACCTACAATAGCGATTGTTTGGCCTGGCTTGACATACATAGAAAAATCGTTGATGATAATCTTACTTGGATCATATCCAAAACATACATTCTCAAAAATTACTTGGCCTTGCACTTCTTCGAATACAACTGGATTTTGTACTTCAGCAACTTCTTCTTCACTCGCCAAGAATTCAAAGACACGTTCTGCAGCTGCTGCCGTACTCTGTAACATATTCATAGATTGTGAGATTTGTGAGATTGGTTGCGTAAAGTTACGTGTATACGTAATAAACGATTGAATATCTCCCACGGCAATTTCACCATGAACCGTTAAATAACCGCCTAGAATACATACGCCGACATAGCCAATATTTCCAATTAAATTTGTTAATGGCATCATTAAACCAGACAAGAATTGGGATTTCCATGCGCTTGTATACAATTGATTATTATAGTCTTTAAACGATTTTAAAGACTCTTCTTCCCCATTAAAAGCTTTCACAATTGTATGTGCTGCATACATCTCTTCAATATGTCCATTGACTAAGCCTAATGATTTTTGTTGTGCCTTAAAGTAACGTTGACTCTTTTTCACAACTACCATCACTAGAATCATACTGAGTGGAATCACAACAAGAGCCATTAATGTCATTTTCCAAGAAATACTTAACATCATCACTAGAAAGCCAATAATTTGTACAATGCTCGATACCATCGTGGATAAAGATTGGTTTAAAGATTGAACTAGAGTATCTACATCATTGGTAAAGCGAGATAGAATGTCTCCATGACTATTTTTATCAAAGTAAGATAGTGGAAGTTTATCAATCTTTTGATTCATTTCCTTACGAAGCTGATATCCCATTTTATTGGAAACGCCACTCATCAACCAGCCTTGAATATACGAGAAGGCCGTACTCATGGCATAGATAGCTAATAATAAGGCACACGTCTTTTTGATCGCATCAAAATCAATGCCACCCTTGCCTTGTACTTTATTCATAAAGCCTTCGGCTATTTCTGTAATAATATTTCCTTGAATCTTAGGTCCAATGACCATAATACATACAGAGACAACGGCACAAAGAATTCCAATTAGAAAAGTAAATTTAAAAGGTTTGATATAATTGAACAACTTCTTCATTGTACCTTTGAAATCTTTTGCCTTTTCGCCGCCACCACGCATACCATGGCCCATTGGTCCTCTTGGACGATTGCTTTGTTTCTGATTAGACATTGGCAAGTTCCTCCTTTGTCAACTGGCTCGATGCAATTTGTTGATACACATCACAAGATTCCATCAATTCAGCATGTGTTCCTTTTCCAACCATTTTCCCTTCATCCAGTACAATGATTTGATCGGCATGTAAAATACTTGAAATACGTTGGGCTACAAGGAGTACCGTACTCTTCGTTTCTTTACAAGACTTCGCCAAAGCTTCTCTAAGTTTGGCATCCGTTTTAAAGTCTAATGCACTAAAGCTATCATCAAAAATATAGATTTCAGGCTTACGCACAATGGCACGTGCAATCGATAGTCTTTGTCTTTGTCCTCCCGATACGTTTGTGCCACCCTGACTGATTTCACAGTGGATGCCTTCTGGTTTTTTTGAAACAAACTCCGTACTTTGAGAAATAGATAAAGCAGACTCGATGTCTTTCTCATTGGCATCTTTCTTTGAATATAATAAGTTAGATTCAATATCTCCCGATAGTAACAAACCTTTTTGTGGTACATAGCCAATGCGACTTCTTAAATCCGCTTGTTTGACATCTCGAATGTCTACACCATCCACACAAATAGATCCACTTGTCACATCATAGAATCTTGGTACTAAGTTGATCAATGTCGACTTACCAGATCCTGTACTTCCAATAAAGGCAGTCGTTTCTCCTGGTTTTGTTTCAAAGTTAATATTGCTTAAAACATCTTCATCAGCTCCTGGATATCGAAAAGATACGTTTTTAAAGGATACAACACCTCGCATATTAGATGAGAAATCTCTCGTATTCTCTTTATCTTTTACTGTAATATCACTGCTTAATACTTCATGAATACGCAAAGCACTGACATTTGCACGAGGAAGCATAATCGCAACCATGGTAATCATTAGGAAGGCCATAATGACTTGCATCGCATACTGCATAAAGGCCATGATACTACCAACTTGAATGATGCCGGCATCGACTTGTTTGGATCCAAACCATAGAATCATAAGTGTGGTACCGTTCATTAAAAACATCATGATCGGCATCATAAATGCCATAACTCGTGTTGTAAATAAAGAAATAGAAGTAATATCTTTATTGGCTTGATCAAATTTAGCTTCTTCAATCTTTTCATTATTAAAGGCACGAATCACTAACATTCCATCTAACAATTCTCGTACAACGCTATTCATCTTATCGATCATTTTCTGCATGATCTTAAATTTTGGCATGACAATCATAAAAATCACAAATACAACACTTAAAATGATCACTACACATAAAGCTAGAATCCAAGTCATATTCGCTCCAGATTCAATGACGTGTAGAATGGCTCCAACACCAATAATAGGTGCATACATGACAATTCTTAAAAACATTGCCACCGTCATTTGTAGTTGTTGAATATCATTTGTGGTACGTGTAATCAAACTGGATGTACTAAAAGTATTTAGATTCTCATTGGAAAAATACGTCACTTTTTCAAATACGGCTTCACGCAAATCTTTAGAAAAGCCTGCCGCAATGCGACTCGCCAAGAATCCGACTAATATCGCACATACAGCACTGCCTAGGGCATAACCTAACATCTTAAGTCCTGAAAAGATAATATAGTCTTGTTGGATCTTTTCCATATCCATACCTAGATCACTATATTCCTTCTTTAAAAATTGTGAGCTCATGCTTGTTACTGTCGAATCTCCGAGTTTAGAAATCTCGGATTTTGCCACTTTTCTATATGTATCTATACCATTCATTATCAGTAGTTGAGGAATTTGTACATTGCTTTCTTTAGCATCCTTACTCACTTCTACCATTGTCATTTGAAGTAGGGTCAAAGTGGAAGAAAGCTTCTCTTCCTTTTCTTCACTAAGATCTTTTAATAGATATACATTCTCTGTTTTCAAACCTGGAATTCTCGTTTTCTCTTCCTTAGTTGCCTTACTTGGAGTAACTAGCTTATAAGAAGATGTCATTAAATCTTTTTCTGAATCGGTTGCGAACATTACATACGAATTGAATGTACTTTCACTAACCTGTTCATAGACACCACTTTCAATACCCCCATTTTGAATACCTGTATTGACAATATTTTGCATATAATCCGGCATTGTTAGTTCACAGGTTGCCTGTCCAAACAATAAACCAAGTGTAAGGCCAATGGATAGCCAATATGGTTTTAAATATTTCATAATCTTTGTCATTCTTTATTTTCCTCCATATAATAAGCTGTCTTTTTTAAAATATCTCTTAAATGCGCACAGTCAGATGTCCCCAGATAATCTAAATATGAATAAACATTAGCCATATGGGAGTTCATACGCTTTTGAAACATGTCGATTGCCTCTGGAACAATTTGAATATAGACCGTTCTACGATCTGTATTCGAATGCACCCTTTGAAGCAGACCCTTCTTTTCAAATCCAGCAATCATCTGTGATACTGCAGCTGGAGAAACACCGAGAACATTTGCCACTTCACTCATTGTGATCTGATGATTCTCTGCTTTATAAATCGTTTTAAACAACATCACATCTTTGATTCTTGGCCCATCTTTGCAATGACGGTTATTTCGAACATAGTTCGTGACTTTATATGTTAGATCAAACAATAAATCTAGTACTTCATCTTGAACTTCCATACGAACCTCCAATTTATTTAAGTTACTTAACTATATATCTACTTAACTATTTAGTCAATAAAAAAGTTAGAAATCCTTCACCGACCAAAGTTGCGATTTCTACCCGTCCTCTTAGACAATATTATGACACTGAAAATCACCAACGACTTCAACCTGATTTTGAATAAAGATGATTATCAAGCTTTTGTTAATGCGAACGATTTGCTGTCTTTACATTGTCCTGTTTGTGGTGTCGTTGGCCTTTTTATATTATATGGACACTACACAAGATTTGTGATCATTGCTGATCTTTCCAGTGGTGAGTGTAAGATTCAAATTCCTGTTCAGCGTATCCAGTGTACTCAATGTAAATCCACTCATGCCTTGCTTCCAACTAATTTTGTTCCTTATACTCAGTTCACTTATCTTTTCATTTACTATATTGTCACGCTTGATGAGA